>JBAYQF010000173.1:0-4032 GCA_041677325.1 Methanoculleus sp. | reverse complement strand
TCCATGACACCCGGATCTGTCCGGAGGGTCTCCCGGTAGACCAGGTCGAGGATCTCCTGCACCTCCCGGTGCCCTACCTGGAGATCGGTGTGGACGTCGCCCCCCCGCCCGCTCGGGACGAGCCAGTAGACACAGAACCGTTGTACCCCGAGTGCCCGGGAAAACGCGATCAAGCGCCCGAGTTCGGTATGATTCTTCTTCGTGACCGTGAACCGGACGCCGCACCGGAGACCTGCGTCGATACAGTTTTCGAGCGCCTGCACCGAACGATCGAAACTCCCGGCCACCCCCCTGAACGCATCGTGGGTTGCCGCCGTCACGCCGTCGAGGGATATCCCGGCATACCTGATCCCGGCATCCCGGAGCCTCCGGGCAACATTCGGGGTGATGAGTGTCCCGTTGGTGCTCAGGGCCGCCGGAAGGCCGCGTTCTCGAGCGTGTGCTGCAAGTGTCCAGAAATCTTCCCGCACCAGCGGCTCCCCGCCGGTGAAGAGGAGGAGCGGAACGCCCGCCGTAGTGAGATCGTCTATGAGGGCGATCCCCTCGCCCGTCGTCAATTCGCCCTCCCGCCGCCGGCCGGGTCCAGAGCGGATGTAGCAGTGCGTACAGGCAAGGTTGCACTGCGAGGTGACGTTCCAGAATACCACCGGCCCGGAATGCTTCTCTCCTGGTGCCGCCATCCCGGTGACCGGGCCTCCCCCGTGCAGGAGATGGGTGAACCGTATCACCCGACTCCCTCCCTGAGGAGGAGCCCGAGCCCCGGAAGCGTGCGTTTCAGCCTCCGGGTGCTGATGAGGACTGTATAGTCCGTAATACCGGTCGAGCGGGAAAGCCCGGCGATGGAGCGATCGACTCCAGTGCGGTCTCGGTCGTGCAGGACGGTATAGAGGTTGTAGTCCCACCGGCCGGGGATGGTTGCACGTTCGTAGCAGTGCGTCACCTCCGGCGACCCGGCCATGATCCCCGCCGCCCGCGTCACATCCCCGGACGGCGCCCGCCATGCGACCATGGCGTTGACCTGGATGCCCGCTCGCCGGTGGTCAAGCCGCACCGCGAGCCGGCGGATGACGCCCCGCACGAGGAGGGCATCTATCCGTGCGATCACCTCTGTTTCCGTCATGCCGAGGTCTGCCGCGATCGCCCGGTAGGGCTCCTCGACCAGCGGGATACCCTTCTCAAGCCTGAGGAGGAGGGCATGGTCACGGGCATTCATGCGCCGTCCTCCCCATCGCCGTCCGGAAAGAACCTGAACCGGACGCCGATCTTGAACCGCCGGACTGCCGGGAGATCGAGGAGATCGGCCGGAGCGACGCCGGTCCGGACGGCGATCTCCCCCACCGTCCGGCGCAGGGCATCACCGTCAGGAGCGGCGAGCGTGAACCAGAGGTTGTAGTCGTGGTCACGGAGGTAGTTGTGCGAGACCCCGGGTTCCCGGTTGATGATCGCCGCCAGTTCGTCCACCCGCTCCTCCGGCACCCGCATACCGATGAGTGTGGAGGCGGATAGGCCGATCCGTGCCGATTCAAGGATCGGAGAGACGGTCAGGACGACGCCTTCACCGGTGAGCCGGCGCACCCGCCGGAGCACCTCGGCCTCCGGTATACCGATGCGATCCCCGATCTCGCGCCACGGCCGTGACGCCAGGGGGAAATTGTCCTGCAACACCTCAAGGAGCCTCCGGTCAGTGATATCCCGGTCGGTCATACCTCACCTCTCCCGGTTCGTATGGACATCCGGGGTCTTCCGCCAGGATATCGCTGCATCGGCCCCCGGCCCCGTAAGCCCGTGCCCGACACCCACCGCAGATCCGGCGATACTCGCACCGGCCGCATTTACCACCGAGGCGGTCGGGGTCACGGAGCGCCATGAGTATATCGGAGCCGTACCAGATATCGCTGAAACTCGCCGTCCTGACATTCCCGACCGGGAGGGGGAGGTATGGGCAGGGTGTGACGTCTCCTGCCGGCGTGATCCGGCAGTACCCGGTGCCGGCGATGCACCCCCTCCCCCAGAGCGCCGGGTCAAGCCCCATCCGGGCGGCCACCCGCACGAACTGCGGGGCGCATGTCGGCCGGACCGAGAGTCCCGGATCTCCGGCGTGCGCGAGGATGCGCTCGATCACCGCCTCATGGGCATCCGGTGGTGGGACGGCGGCGAGGTTCTCTCCCCTTCCCGTCGGGACCAGGAAGAAGAACTGGTAGTCGCGAACGCCGAGGCTCTTCCCGAACGCAATGATGCCATCGATCTCGTCGGCGCCGAATTCGCCGATCATCGTGTGGATCTGGACGGGAATCCCCGCTCTCCGGAGAGCCTGGATACCGCCGACCGCTTTTTCCCAGGCGCCCCTGACACCCCGGAAGGCATCGTGAACCCCCGGATCCGTGGAGTCGATACTGACCGCCACCTTCCGGATACCGGCATCCCGCATCCGGGTCGCGACGTCATCGGTGATGAGGGCGCCGTTCGTGCCCATCGCAACCCGGAGCCCGCACCCTGTGGCGTAACCGGCGAGGTCGAAGATATCGGGGCGGAGGAGCGGTTCACCCCCGCTGAGGATCAGGATCGGTCGACCGACCGCGGCGATCTGGTCGATCACGGCCATCCCTTCGACGGTGTCGAGTTCGCCGGGGGAGCCGTGCCTGCCCGCGTCGATGTAGCAGTGGGTACAGGCAAGGTTGCACCGTGCCGTGACGTTCCAGGAGATGATGCGCGGCCCGCCACCGGCATCCGGAGCATTCTCCATCACTCTCTCCCGCCCTCCCCGTGCGAGAAGAGGGCAAGAAGCCCGGCAAAGAGCGCGATCAGATCAAGCGGCGGGAGGATGCTTGCGGCGAGGGCGTATCGCCCGGCTCTCCGGGGGTCGCCCCGGGTGAGCGTCAGGTACGCCGCAAGCCCGAACCCGAGGCCGACGGCCTTGACCATGGCAAGGAGGAGCACTCCGGTCCTGGCGATCTCGGCCCTCCCCCCGGACCCGCCCATGCCGATAGCGAAGAGCCCGATGACCACAAAGAACCCGAAGATCACCGATATGGTGATGAGGATCCGGGCAATCTTCACCTCTTTTTCCATGGATTCCATCCCGCCCCGCCTTTCACTACCGGGGGTATTAACCTTTTCTGGAAGGGGTGCGGCCGGGTCGGGATCGGCAGGAATGTGGAGCGGTCTTTTCCCTCGAGGAAGCGGGAGAGGGGGGATGGAAACCAGCCCGCTTCTTATCACTCTACGATGAAATCACCGTTCATCGACGGATGGACGTCGCACTGGAAGTAGTAGGTACCGGGTTCGGATGGTGCTGTGAACGTGTATTCCGTCTCGTCGGGCCCGGTGATGATATCGCCCACGAAGAAGGACTCGGAGCGGAGGTTGTCATCATAGACCGCAAAGTTGTGCGGGACGCCGTCGTCCTTGTTCTCGAAGTTCACGGTCACCTCCGCACCCGCGGGCACCGTGATCGTATCCGTATCGAAAGCGATGTTCTCTGCGGTGAGGTTCACCACCGTCTCGCCCCCGGTCTCGCCTTCAGTCTCGTTCTCGCCGACCGTCACGTTGACCACGTCGAAGACGAGCGGGATGAGCGGCGTGTGATCGTTGTTCACGACCTGGACCGAGAAGTTGTGTTCACCCGGCGCCACATCCTCCCAGGTGTAGGAGAGGTTTGTCGAGATAACGTAGCCGCCGGTCTCGGGGATGGCAGGTTCGCTCTCGTTCGTCGGTATCGGCGCATCAAGGTAGTAGTGCAGGTGCCCTTCGCCCGGCGCGTTCGGTTGCCCGGTCGGATCGACCAGCGTGAAGTTCGTCAGGTTCACCTCGACGGTCACGTTCCCGGCCGGGATGCTGGCATTCTCCTCCGGCGATGTGATCGTGACGTTCACATCAGCGGCCTGTTCAACAGTCTGGTTTGTCGCATCTCCTTCCTGGGCAACAACCCCGGAGAAGAGAGCGACACACCCTATAATCAGGGTGATGATCAGGAGTCGTACTAATCTTGCCATACGAGGCGGGGAGATGGAGGCAGGCACCATATACCTTTCG
>JBAYQF010000172.1:0-4041 GCA_041677325.1 Methanoculleus sp. | reverse complement strand
TCTCCTGCCTCCCCTCTTGCATACCGGTTCGCTCCTTAATGAACTCTTTTGTATGGCGCTTCTATTAATCTAATCATTATGCCCACCTGTCGGGGGTGAAGTGTTGCGTCTCCGCCGGCGCGAAAAGCCTCATTGCCTATCCCACCCGGCTTCACCGGACGGGGGTATCGGGCTCGCTCTCAATCAGTCCCGAAGGTTGTCGATGGCGTCCTGCCGGGCTGCGGCGGCGTTCTTCGTGGTGTTCGGTGGAATATGGGTGCTGGCCGGGATGCTACCCTTTCAACAACACATCGGGTGAGCAAGTTCTTCAAAACCCCTCCCCCTTCCTCAATTTAACAGAAACCCCGCCCCCACGCTCTTCAACAACAATCCTCCCCATGATCTCCTCTCTGAGCCCCTCCGGGAGCCTTGCCGCCTGCCACTCCTGCTCCCGGGCGACATCCGCCGGGTTCGCCGCCGCAACGGCCTTGAGGGCATACCACGCCGCCCCGTAGGCGTGCTGGGGAACGTGCGCGGTCGCCACCGCCTGGCCGGCAGCCCGGGCGGCAAACCGGGCCGCGCTCCCCTCCTCCGCATCGCGGGCGGCGGCATGAGCGGCGAAGGATGCCCCACGGATATCAGCCATTCTGAACACGCCTGTTTTGACCCACATCCGACATGCCGCGATGGCTCTGTGCGGCCGGTCGTCCCCCGGATTTGCCGCTTCAAAGAGCGGGAGGACTCGTTCGGCGCAATCCGCAGCCCAGAACGCCATCGTTATCTGATCCTCTCTGCAGTATTTCTTCATCGGTTGCCGGCCTCCCGGCGGTTTGTTACTTCGGGGGATGAAAGACTACATCCGTGTGCCTTCCTCGATGATCCGGACGTAATCTACAAACATATACTGCTTATACCGCACTTTCCCGGTAATCTCTTCCACGATACCGATATCTTCAAACCGCCCCACAAGTTTGGTTGCGGTCTGACGACTGACCTGCAATTCCTCTGCAATTTGTGCGATTGTGATGATAGGGCGGTTAAACAGCATATCGATCAGCTTTACTGCGTGAACACCGCCGACGTTGTTCTCCAGCAGTCTCTCGATCAGTGCCTCCTTGAGCTGGATTACTCTCTTCGCCGTCTCAAGAGAGTTATTGGAGACCTCGATGACGCCCTGGAGGAAGAATTCAAGCCATGCCCCCCAGTTCCCATGGTATCGGATCCCGTTGAGGAGCGTATAGTACTTCTCCCGATTCTTCTTCAGATAATAACTGAGATAGAGCAATGGTCTCGCCAGAACATCCTTGTAATAGAGGTAAAACGTTATCATCAGTCTCCCCATTCTCCCGTTACCATCCAGGTACGGATGGATCGTCTCCAGCTGGGCATGGATGAGAGCGGCCTTTATCAGTGTCGGCGTCCTGTCACTGCTCTGGATAAACCGTTCCAGATCCTGCATGAGCCCTGGAACCTGTTCCGGCGGCGGCGGGACAAATACTGCGTCCTGGATAGTCCCTCCCGATAGACCGATCCAGTTCTGAACACGCCGCAGTTGACCCGGGAACTTATGTGACCCCCGTGTCCCCCGAATGAGAAAACGATGGATTTCATTCATCAGGTCAAGAGAGAACGGTGCGAACTCCAGTTTCTCGATACCATGATGGAGCGCCTTTATGTAGTTCACTACCTCCTGTATCTCGTTGATATCATCCCTGGGCCGGAGGTGCGCCTCAAACTCAAGTACTCCCTGTAAAGATGCCTGTGTGCCCTCGATCTGCGAGCTTAACAGAGCCTCTTTCTTAATGTACATCGCCACGAAGAGATCCGGGTTCGGGAGCACCTGAGTGACTCCATCAAGGCGAGCAAGGGCACCGTCAGCTTTTGATAGCAGATACAAAAGTCCTTCATCGAGAAAGAGATCCTGTGGAGGCAATGGGTGCGGGATGAACGCATCGTACCCACCCTTCTGGGGGGCAAAAATTCCTGCTCTGTTCTCGGGGTACCTCTCCATAGAGTACAATTCGCAGTATGACAATATAAGTGGCCCTGTAAGTCAACTTTTGTTACCTTACATCGAACCGTCTCTTCTAAGTCAACTAAGTGGATATTACAGATCGTGACTGGAGTGTAAGGTAACCATTGTTGACGTAGCGTATGACTGCATCCCCTATGGTAACTTCTGTTACCATACACCTGACTGTCATCTCTAATTCAACAAAATGGATTTTACAGGTCGCGACTGAGGCATAAGGAAACCGATGTTGGCGTAACGCATGACTGCATCGCCTTTCCATCAACCCCTGTTGGCACAGGAATAATGCCACAACCACGCCCTGACGAAGAAAAACTGCTTCTCGCATCGATCAGTACCCGCTCCCGGCACCGCCACCTCATCGGATTAATGCCTTGAGAGACCCACCCGTATACACAACGATCAGGAGAGAGCATGAGCAAGACAATCATTACCGTCGTCGGGAAGGATACCGTGGGGATCATCGCGAAGGTCTGCACCTACCTTGCCAACAACCAGATCAACGTCGAGGACATCTCGCAGACGATCGTGCAGGGATACTTCAACATGATGATGATCGTCGATACCGGCGCCTCGACAAAACCGTATGCCGCGATGGTGGCCGAACTCGACGGGCTCGGCGATGAGATCGGTGTCCGGATCCGGTGCCAGCGAGAGGATATCTTCACGAAGATGCACCGTATCTGAGGGATTCCATGATCAATATTCTCGAGGTGAACGAGACCAACAAGATGATCGAGCAGGAGAAGCTCGATGTCCGGACGATAACCCTCGGCATCAGCCTCCTCGACTGCTGTGATGCCGATCTCGATGCCCTGAACCGGAACATATACGATAAGATCACAGGGCTCGCACGAGGCCTCGTCTCGACGGGAAGAGAGATCGAACTCGAGTACGGCATACCGATCGTCAACAAACGAATATCCGTAACCCCCGTCTCGCTTATCGGCGGGCGAGCTTGCATGTCGCCGGAAGACTTCGTCGAGGTCGCAAAGACGCTCGACCGGGCGGCACGGGATATGGAGGTCAACTTCATCGGGGGATACTCGGCGATCGTCTCAAAGGGGATGACACCGAACGAAGAGAACCTCATCCGCTCTATCCCGGCCGCTCTCGCCGTGACCGAACGGGTCTGCAGCTCGGTGAACGTCGGCTCCACAAAGACCGGGATCAACATGGATGCCGTCAGGCTGATGGGAGAGATCGTGCGGGAGACGGCCGAAGCAACGAAGGAGCGAAACTCCATCGGCTGCGCGAAACTGGTCGTCTTCTGTAACGCCCCCGACGACAACCCGTTCATGGCCGGGGCGTTTCACGGCATATCCGAGGCGGATGCGGTCATCAACGTCGGCGTAAGCGGCCCCGGAGTCATCAAACATGCACTCGAGGGTGTTCGGGGAGAGAACTTCGAGATCCTCTGCGAGACGGTCAAGCGGACGGCTTTCAAGGTCACCCGTGCAGGTCAGCTCGTCGCCCAGGAGGCATCGGAGCGGCTCGGGATCCCGTTCGGGATCGTGGATCTCTCCCTTGCCCCCACCCCCTCCGTCGGGGACAGCGTCGCCGGGATCCTCGAGGAGATGGGGCTCGAGTCGGTCGGCGCGCCGGGGACGACGGCCGCTCTCGCGCTCTTGAACGACCAGGTGAAGAAGGGAGGAATCATGGCGAGCTCGTTCGTCGGCGGACTCTCGGGAGCGTTCATCCCGGTCAGCGAGGATCAGGGGATGATCGATGCGGTGAATCGCGGCGCCCTCACGATCGAGAAGCTCGAGGCGATGACCTGCGTATGCTCGGTCGGCCTCGATATGATCGCGATCCCGGGCAACACCCCTGCATCGACGATATCCGGCATCATCGCAGACGAGGCCGCCATCGGGATGATCAACCAGAAGACGACCGCCGTCCGGCTGATCCCGGTGATTGGAAAGGATGTCGGGGATACCGTCGAGTTCGGCGGGCTCCTCGGGCATGCGCCGGTCCAGAGGGTCAATATGTTCGGCTGCGCCGACTTCATCAACCGCGGCGGACGGATC
>JBAYQF010000171.1:0-4077 GCA_041677325.1 Methanoculleus sp. | reverse complement strand
GGTCATCTGTCTCGGGTTCCAGGTCTGCAACGGGAAGCTGATCGGGCCTGCAGATATGTTCGACGACCCGGCGTTCGACCGCGTCCGCGACCGGTGCTGCGAGCTCTCCGACACCCTCAGGGCGCATGGGCCGTTTGAGCCGCACCGCCTCTCGCTTGAGGAGATGGAGTATACCACCCTCCCGAGCGTCGAGAAACAGCTCAAGGACCGCTGGGAAGACCTTCCCGAGTAACCTTTTTTTGCCGGCGGCTGTCCACGGCCCCTTGATTCCTGCACGGCCTCCATGAGACCTGAAGAGCACCTGCTCATCGATCGCCACGGGCAAAAGCAGCGCCTCTGCAAACCTTTTCGGAACATCTCCTGCAATCCTCTTCGCCGTTTCCAGAACATCTGCAAACCCGCTTCAGGAGCGGACCCATACCGGGGGCGGAGGGAGACCCTGGAGAGGTACCGCGCACGGTTTTTCGGGGAGGATGCGATGGCCGCCCCTGCCTGGAGAGGGGGGGAAGTGCGCGGGCGGAGTGGAGATTACCCATCTCTTTACGGGATGGGGGTAGAGAAGTTCCCCTCGCGAACTCTCGATCCCTCCGCAGCGGATCATTCATCGGGGTTCTGATGCGAAGTTGAGAAAATGCCCGGACGGGGGCGGGAGAAGGCCTGCAAAGCGGTACGGCATCTACTGGACAGTACCACACCCCCTCTCGACGACTGGAGGCGGGCGGCAGGCAGATAACGGAAACCTTAATGCATGAATATAACCACATAAGAACAGATGGTTAACGGTATCGTACTCCCTGTAAAGAAGGTTTTTTCTCTAGTAGACTCAAAAATCACCGTCGAGATCAAGGACGACGGCAGGAAACTCCAGGGTCGGCTCGTGGCAGTGGATGAGCACCTGAACCTGCATATGGATGAAACCACCGAGTATACCGGGGAACAGCGGGGCCGTGCCCTCGGGACCGTCGTCATCCGCGGCAACAACATCCTGACCATTGCACCCCTGCTCTGATACCCATGTCCAACCAGGAGGAAGAAGCACTCAAGGTTATCCAGTCCCATCGTCAGGGCATTCTCCAGAGCGAGCTCTGGAAACTCCTCAACATCGATAGCAGGAAGTGTTCAAGGATCGTGAAACGGCTGCTTGATGCCGGGTTGATCGAGCGCATCGAGTTTCGTAGCGACGGCATCAAGACCTACCTTTTGCGCGCGAAGAAACGCGCGATCGACCCCTGCATTATCCTTGCGGGAGGAGAGGTTCTCCCATGCATCGGTTGCGACCAGGAGTGCACCCCGGAAGAGTGTGCGCTCCTCCTCGACTGGATGTACCAGCTTGCTCTTGAAGAGTATCAGGAGTAAAGCCACCATTTTTTGTGAAATCCCTGGCCTTTTCGCTCCCTGCCCTGTGGGGAGACCGGATCAGGCCTGTTCCCGGGTAACTCCCCATGTCGCCGTCATGCCCTGGCGACGATCACGGTGATGTTATCTGTGCTTGCCGCATCCATTGCGGCCTCGATCAACCTCCGGCACACCATGGCAGGTTCATCGGCGAGCACGATCTCACGGATGGTGCTCTCGGGGGCATAGTCATGAAGCCCGTCAGAGCTGATCAGGAGAACCCCACCGGCGAGTTCCACCTGATCGAGAACGATCTGCACACCGATCGAGAGACCGAGCGCCCGGGTCAGGACGTTCCTTCGCGGGTGGAGCATCGCCTCGGCTGCAGATATAACTCCTGATTCAACCAGGTCCTGGACATAGGTCTGGTCGCGCGTGTGCCAGACAGCATCCGGCGTGACGATATACGTCCTGCTGTCGCCCACTGTGCCGATCCAGCACCTGCCGGATGGGGTGACGATAGCCGCCGAGAGGGTTGTTGCCGCGTTCAGGGCATTTTCCCGGTTGTATGCACATATTGCGGCGTTTGCATCCTCAAACGCACGGCGGATAACACCGGAAGGCTCTTCCTTCGTGAGATATTCAACCGCGGTCTCCTCGAAGATCCTGACCGCCATCCTGCTCGCGATCTCCCCCCGGGCGTGCCCACCAAGGCCATCCGCAACGGCAAAGATGTTGTATCCTGCTGCTCGGCCGGCACAATACGCATCTTCGTTCTGCGCACGCAATCCTGCGTCGCTCAATGCCGCATAGCGGAGCCCGGGTTTTTTTTTGTTCACATGTCTTACTCTCGATATCGGATGAATAGTCTTTTGGTGCCCTCCCCCTCATCGGCGGCTGTGATCACCCCCGCACCATACCTGCACAGTTCAGCACCGCGAAGTGGGGAGAGGTCGGGGAATATATCCGGAAATCCCTAAGAAAACCCGCGAAAGAGACCATTCTCCCGTGCACACCGAACAGCATACTCGTACTCCCGCGCGATGATCGGGCGCTGGAGCGCCGCAAGCACCGGGCTCCTCCCCCCCTCGGCCACCCTCCAGGCCGGGCGGTACTGGGCCATGACATTCACATAGGAGTCGCGAGATATCTCATCCGCGATGAATTTCATGACGATGTCACTACCGGCAAGGTTCTCCGGGAGTACCAGGTGCCTGATGATCATCCCCCGCACCGCAACGCCGTCGGCGCCGACGACGAGATCCCCGACCTGTCGGTGCATCTCTTTGAGCGCAACCTGCATGCGGCCGGTGTAGCCGGGAGCATGGGAGAGTTCCAGCGCCACATCATCCCGCCCGTACTTCGCGTCCGGCATGTAGATATCGATGACCCCATCGAGAAGCCGGAGGGTCTCGACGGAGTCGTAACCGCCGCTGTTGTAGACCAGCGGGATGTTGAGGCCGCGGGGAGCGGCGAAGGCGACCGCACGGAGGATCTGGGGAACAACGTGGGAGGGGGAGACGAGGTTGACGTTGTGGCACCCGCGCTCCTGCAGGTGGAGCATGATCTCCGCGAGATCCTCGCACGGAACCGCGTAACCGACCCCGCACTGGCTGATCTCAAAATTCTGGCAGAACTCACACCGCATGTTGCAGCCCGAGAAGAAGATTGTTCCCGAACCCCGCCGCCCGACGAGCGGGGACTCCTCGCCGAAATGCGGGCTGTAACTCGATACCCGGGGGAGGAGACCAGTCCGGCAGAATCCCTCCTCACCCTCGATGCGGTTCACGTGGCACTCCTGCGGGCATATGGTGCAGTCGCGGAGCACCTCATATGCTCGCTGTACCCGCTCCTCCAGTTCGCCGCTCCGGGAGAGGTGCACGTATCCGGGCAGCCGGGATTGTTCCGCTTCGACCATGATCATCCCTGGGTGCTGATGAGAAGAAAGTTTGCCCCGCCATCGATCGCGGGGTGGGTGGCGGGCGCATATGACAATGCCCACAGGAAGGGGCGTTTTGCCCTTTGATCGAGGTGTCCCGGGCATTTGATGCGGCTCATTCCCGATCTATCCGCTCGTTATTCCCGGTACCAGGGTGCCTGCATCAAGTAATTTTGAATATATTTATCTACTTCGTAAGGAACCTATCATCGTATGCCCTATGATCCATACCGCCGCCGGAGATTCCCTTTTGGCATAGTAATCGTTCTCCTTATCATCATCATCGGCGTCGTTGTCATCTGGGGCGAAGAGATCTCGTCGTCGGCAGGAACGGCGACCACCGGGGCGCTTGAGGCATCGGGTTTCAGTTCACCGGAGATCTCCAGCGAAACACTGGAAAAAGGACCAAAGACCATAAATTTCCAGTATGTCCTCCGCGGCAGGCCGGGATCGATCCGGTTTGATGCCCACCGGGGGGTCAATGATTATCTCGCCGCAAAATACCCCTCTTCGTACCGTGACGAACGCGACTACTGGCTCCAGTTTGTCGACGAGCCCATCCAGGACCGCTATCTAAAGCAGCTGGCCGCGACCATCCGCGCTGCCGAACCTGAACCCGACAACCAGGTGCGCGCCGCGATCAGCATGGTGCAGAAGATTCCCTACAAAGGCTACTCGTTCGATACAGTGGCCAAATATCCCTACCATGTGCTCTACCACCAGAACGGGGATTGCGATGAGAAATCACTCCTGCTCGCATACCTCCTCCGCGAACTCGGGTACGGCACTGCTGTTCTCCTGTT
>JBAYQF010000170.1:0-4078 GCA_041677325.1 Methanoculleus sp. | reverse complement strand
GCTGGTGCAGGTACCCCTGTGAGTACACGAATCCTACGGCAACCATCGGAAGGCCGAGATCGCTTGCCTCTTTCAGGTGGTCGCCGGCGAGGAACCCAAGCCCGCCTGCGTATATGGGGAGCGAGTGGTGAAGTCCGTACTCCGCTGAGAAATAGGCGATGGTGAGCGAGTTATCGCCCGGATGCTGTTCAGAGAACCAGGTTCCGGCAGCGTTCAGATACTTCCTGAACCGGCGCATGACGATATCGTAACGGCGGAGATACGCGGGATTCTCCGCTGCCTGTTTCAGAAACTGGATCGGCATCTCGCGGAGCATTCGAACCGGGTTGTGGACACTCTCTTTCCACGCTTGCGGGCTCATCAGTTTGAAAAGAGCCCGGACTTCCGGATTCCAGCTCCACCAGAGGTTGTACGCGAGGTCAACAAGTCCGGAGATCCGCTCCGGGACGTGAGCATACTGGTTGCGTAGGGATTCCTCCATAAAATCTGCCCCTCTTAATTAGTATACTGTCCGTGTTTATTATTATATATGTCTACGGATTTTTGTTCTCATTCGGTAAAATAGGAAATATCACAAAATCCATTGATTTTATCGGTGCAAGATACCAGAGAAGCAGATCCGGAGTACGGCATGCTGTAAACCCGGATGGCGGCCGAAGTGCGATCGGGCATGCCCATCGGGACACGGGAGCTGCTCAAACGGCTTCTGCCGGAAGACCTGCACGCCACCGCCGTCGTACGGTATTCGCACCGGGGTCCCGCCCTCACTTTCTCCCGTAGATCCCGGTGATCTCAGAAAATTCCTGCAGAGCCTGCTCGGTCATCTGTTCGGACAGGAGGCGCCATTCCCAGTTCCCGTCCGTCGTCCCGGGCCGGTTCATCCGCGCCTCCTCACCGAGGCCGAGGATGTCCTGCATCGGTATGATCACGGTCTCGGCGGGGGAGATCATCGCAAGGCGCATGAGGATCCGGTGGATATGGTCGGCGCCGACCGGTCCCCCGATGTAGCGGAATATGAGGTTCTTCTGCTCGTCGGAGATCTCGTGCTCGAACCACCCCCTGACCGTGTTGTTGTCGTGCGTTCCCGTGTAGGCAACGCACCTGCGCATGATGTTATGGGGTGCATGAGGGTTCCGTGCGACGTCGCCTGAGAACCCGAACGTCAGGATCTTCATCCCGGGAAACCCGAAGTACGTCATCATCTCATGGACGTCGGGGGTGATGTAGCCAAGGTCCTCGGCGATGATGGGGAGGCACGACCTGCCCCGCATGAGCAGGGTGAAGAGATCCTGACCGGGCGCATCGACCCAGTGCCCGTTCTGTGCGGTCTCATCCCCGGCCGCCACCTCCCAGAACTGCACAAACCCCCGGAAGTGGTCGAGCCGCACCCGGTCGACGAGGGCGAGGGTGCGGTCGATCCGGCTCTCCCACCACCGGAACCCCTGCTCCCGGTGCATGTCCCAGTTGTAGATCGGGCTTCCCCAGAGTTGCCCGGTCGCGCTGAACATATCCGGGGGGACACCCGCGACGACCGTCGGTTTCTTCTGCCCGTCCAGTTTGAAGAGGTCCGGGTTCGCCCAGAGGTCGACGCTGTCGTAGGTGAGGTAGATCGGGAGGTCGCCGATGATCTGGATGTGGCGGTCGCGGCAATGGTTTTTGAGCATGCGCCACTGCCGGTCGAACATGTACTGGAGGAACTTCTCCCTGAAGATCGGAACCGCAAGTTCGGTGCCGTGTTTCCTGAGCGCTTCCTCATGCCTATCCCGGATCCCGACCGGCCAGTCGCCCCAGACTTTCCCGCCGAACCTCTCCTTGAGAGCGACAAATATGGCATAATCATCGAGCCAGGTGATGTTTTCGGCTGCAAAATCCTTGTAACGGAAATCAGACCCACGTTCCTTGAACCGTTCAAACGCCCGGTCGAAGAGGCTGTTCTTGTAGTCCATGACCGCCCGGTAGTCCACCCGGTCTCCAGGGAAGGCGGGAGGATTGACGATCTCTTCCGGGGCGAGGAGGCCGTCCGCGACCATCTGCTCGGGGCTGATGAGCCAGGTGTTCCCGGCAAATGCCGATGTGCTCTGGTAGGGCGAGTTGGCAAAGACCGGGCATGTCGGGTTGAGCGGGAGGATCTGCCAGTAGCGCTGCCCGGTACTGCTGAGGAGATCCACGAACCGATATGCCGCAGGCCCGAGATCTCCGATCCCGTATGGTGATGGTAACGACGTTATATGCAGGAGAATCCCGCTGCTTCGCCTGTTCATATCCGGTCCCCCCTCTCAATCACCCGCACGTCGAGGCATGCCGCCGCCTTCCTGAAGGCCTCCGCCCATCGTTCTGCACCCCCATCCCCCCGGCCGGCACGCTCCCGCACCTTCACGTAGTGCCCGCGCATCCCGGCGCAGATGTTCTGGCTCTCCCATAGGGTGAGCGGCAATGGAAATACCTTTGTACACCCGACGATGCGGGAGATCTCTTCAAACGGGGCAGGGTCATCCGGCCGGGCCGCCGCTCTTCGGAGGGCATGGACGATCCGTCTGCTCGCCGCCGCCCCGAGGGCTATGATGTCGGGTTCGGTCATCTCCCCCTGCACATCCCCTGCAAGCGCAAAGAATCGCCCGGGGTCGGGGCACCCCTCCCCGATCATCGCGAACAGCTCTTCAATGCGGACGTGTGCAAGAAGACGGGTGGCGGCCCCCGGTAGCGGGATCCCGAGGTCGTCGAGCACCCCGATCAGCGCTACCGAATCACGGTAGACCCGGGAGGCGGCCTCTCCGATACCGGGCGCGATCTCGCGAGCGATCGTCCACCGTTCCTCATCGGAGAGGTCGGGAGCGGTGTAGACCCGGGAGAAGGCACGAGATATCGCCCCGACTGGATCACCCCCCGCCACCTCCTCCCGGAGCGCCGAAGCGTCGCCGGGTTCGCGCACGCCGATGGAGAGCCGGTCGAACCCATCAAAGAACGCAGCGGTATCATAGAGCGCCTCCTCTCCCGTCACTTGCGATTGCACCCAGACGGTCCCAGAGATACGGCGCTCTCCCGCATCCGGCCGATAGGGCCAGTCGCCATGGACGGCATACATCCCCGACGCAACGGCAAGAGGGACGAGATCGAAGAGCGCGTAGAGCGTGGCCCCGGCACCAATCCGGGAAAGATCCGTTGCTGCCGGCCGGACCAGGGCGTCGTAGACCTCCGCGCCGCTCGCGTATCCCGGATCGTTTACCCGGGCACGACGGAGAATCTCGACAAACGCCGCCTCAAGGTCGATCCCGAGGACCTGCCGGGCGATATCCATCGCCCGTTTCGCGTGCCGCATCACCTGGACGCTCCCCGGCTCCGTGATATCATCGAAGAACCAGCCGCAGCTCGTCTGCATCAGCATCGCCTGCCGCTCCATCTCGAGGAGGGCAAGCACCCGCCGCCGCCCCTCGGCATCGATGCCGTCGGGCGCGTACCGGGAGAAGAATGCCGCTACGGATTCATCCGACCACCGGCCGATGACCGGATCGACAGCAGCGTCGCGGGCCTCTTGCGGATTGCTGAAGAGGGCAGCAAGCGCCTCCTCTGAGCGGGGGGCGAGAGCATCCCTGACCGTGACGATCGCCTCCCGGAGCGGGCGCCGCCACGCCTGCGACCATCCGGGCTGCAGCCCGGTATGGCACCCGCACTCCCCCTGCCATCGCTCGATGCCGTGAGCGCAGCTCCACGATGTTCTCTCGCAGATACGCACCTCGTGTGTGGGCGGATGGGCGGCAAGGTGCTCGCCGTAAACCGTGAGGCGAACGCCGTGGCGCGCCTCGATGGTGCGGAGACAGCAGGCGAGCGCCATCTCCCCGAACGTGCGGTGATGGCCGTAGGTCTCGGCGTCGGTCGCGATGTGCACGAGTTCAGGGCGGTCTCGCCGCCGGGAGAACGCGCCCATCAGTCGCCCGGCAAACCGCTGACCATCGGAGAGGAGGTCGCCGAACGCAACGTCGCGGGCGATTACCCCGTCGTAGAAGAAGACCGCGATGCTCCGACCGGAGGGGAGCCGGCAGAGATACGGCATCCGGGTATCGACCCGACCGCCGGAGACGTC
>JBAYQF010000169.1:0-4086 GCA_041677325.1 Methanoculleus sp. | reverse complement strand
TTGCGAACCTCGAGGAGACGTGTTTCTACCCTGCGATGTGGAGGATCCGTCGGTGAGGGTGGATATCGAGGATGTTCACTTCTCCCGCGGCCCGTTCACCCTCCGGGGCAGCGGCACCTTCGGGGAAGGGGTGCACCTTGTCAGCGGGGCGGTGGGGAGCGGGAAGTCGACGCTCGCCCTCTTGCTTGCCGGACTCCTCAGCCCCGGGAGCGGATCCATCCAGCGGCAGGGAGTCGAATCTGCCCTGCTCCTGCTGCAGTTCCCCGAGTACCATGTCACCTGCCCGACTGTCGCCGAGGAGGCCGGGTCATGGGGGCTTGCGCCGGCCAGCGTGCTCGAGCAGGCGGATCTTTGCGGACGCGGCGATGATGATCCATTCCATCTCTCCCGCGGCGAACTGAAGCGGTTGATCCTGGCCTGCACATTCATGCGGAATCCCGACCTTCTGATGCTGGACGAACCGTTCAGCTCGCTTGACTGCACCGCCAAACAGAAGGCCTGCAGGATGATCGAGGAGAGGGAGGGAGGAATTACCATCGTCTTCTCGCATGAGCGCGCGATTCTTCCCCAGGTTGACGCCATCTGGGAGATGGAGAACGGGACGTTGACCGCCCTCGGCAGCGTACCGGATGCGATACCACGGTGGCGCCATGCCCCGCCATACCTTGTGTATGCCCTGAACCGGGGCGCCCGCCCCGAGAACATCACGCTTGAGGATGCCCGGGAGGCGATATGCAGGATCCAAGGCTGAGGCTTTTTTCCACCGTCGTCCTCTCGCTTTTTGCGTTTGCAAGTATGGCCGGCGCCGTCGTGGCCCTGGCCTGGTGGCTCGTCTTCACACCGCGCACAAAGGCCCTCCCGAGACCCGGAGTCCTCCTCTCCCTCATCGCTATGATCGGCGTAACAGCGCTCGTCTCGGCGTGGGGCGGCGGCCCCGGCCTCTCCTACTTCATACGGATGGTCGTGGTTCTCCTTCTTGCTGCGTGGATGTACTCCGAGACTGAGGAGGGTGAGGTGCTTGCCGTAGCGGTCTGGGCTCTCGGGAAGCGGATCGGGTTTGAGATCGGGCTCATCGCCGAGATGGGACTCACCGGACTTTACGTGATCCACCAGGAGATCGATCAGGCGCGGGTCGCATTGGCGCTCAAGGGAGTCTCGGTCGGGATGCGCACGATTGTACCGATCGCTGTTCTGCTCATCGTAACCCAGATCCGGAGGGCTGATGAAGTCGCCAGACTGCTGGTGGTACGGGGATACACGCTCGGAGGGCAGATATGCCCCCGGTTCAAGACAGACCGGCGAGATATTCTGGCATCTTCATCGGCGGTGATACTCGGGCTTTTATCGTGGCTCCTGGTTCGAGATGTTTTTATATTATTACAGTGAATTTTTTAGAGGCTTTATCTCGATCTCCTCAGCCCTTCGAGGTGCAAAATTTGATGTGTGCGGCTAGGTCTAATGTACTCAATATAACCGACACCACGCTTAGGGACGCGCATCAATCGTTGATCGCTACCCGACTCCGGACTGAGGATATGCTTCCTCTTGCCCGGGCTATTGACGAAGTCGGTTTTTTCTCAGTCGAAGCCTGGGGCGGGGCAACCTTTGACAGCTGCATCAGGTTCTTAAACGACGATCCCTGGGAACGCCTTCGGACGTTGAAGGCCGAGCTCAAGCGCACCCCGATCCAGATGCTCCTGCGAGGCCAGAACCTCGTCGGCTACCGCCACTATCCCGATGATGTCGTGGAGAGGTTTGTGGCGGCATCCGCGCGAAACGGGGTCGATATCTTCCGGGTCTTCGATGCGTTGAACGATATCAGGAATATGGCGAAGGCGATGGAGGAGGTGCGAAACGTCGGAGCGCACCTGCAGGGCGCAATATCCTATACGACGAGCCCGGTTCACTCCGTTGCAACCTTCGTCGATATGGCGGAGGAACTCTACGCTCACGAGTGCGACTCGATCTGCATCAAGGACATGGCAGGGCTGATCATGCCCCACGATGCCCGCGATCTTATCACCGGGATCAAGGAGAGGGTTGATATCAGGGTCGGCCTCCACTCCCACTGCACGAGCGGCGTCGCACCCCTGAGTTATCAGGCGGCTATCGATGCAGGCGTGGATATCCTCGATACGGCGATGTCGCCGTTCGCGCTCGGGACATCCCAGCCACCGACGGAGAGTGTGGTTGCAAGCGTCATCGGGACACCACGCGATACCGGCATCGACCTCTTGCCGCTACGTACTGTGCGGAATGTCTGCAAGGAGATGCGGGAGAAGTATGAACCGCTCTTTAACGCCATCGCGGACCGGGTCGACTCGGACGTCCTGATCTATCAGCTTCCCGGCGGCATGATCTCAAACCTCATATCGCAGCTCAAGGAACAGAATGCGCTCAACCGCCTGGAGGAGGTTCTCGAAGAGATCCCGCGAGTGAGGAAGGATCTCGGTTATCCGCCGCTCGTGACGCCGACGAGCCAGATCGTGGGGACTCAGGCGGTCTTCAACGTCCTCATGGGCGGCGAGCGTTACCGGAACGTGACGACGGAAGTGAAAGACTACGTCCGCGGCCTCTACGGGCGCTCACCCGCCCCGATCAGCCCTGAGATACGGAACCTGATCATCGACGGCGAAGAACCGGTCACGGTTCGCCCGGCGGATCTTCTTGCGCCCATATGCGAGCAGATGTGCAAGGAGGCAGAGGAACAGGGGTTGGTCTCAAAAGAAGAAGATGTCCTCACCTACATCCTCTACCCGAGCGTCGCCCCATCGTTCCTCAAGGGCGAGCGCCAGGCTGAGGCGATCCCGAAACCGGCCGCCCCGGCGGCACGGACAGCAGAAGTCCCGAGCTCCATGGAGGTGGAGGTCGACGGCGAGATCTTCTCGGTTCGGATCGTCACCGTGGAAGGGTGCTCGGTCACGGTCCCGGGCCCTACGACCGCTCCGGCGGGTAAAGGGAGGGCTCCCCGCGGTGATGTCGCAGGCGGCGTCAAGAGCAATATGCAGGGTATGGTTCTCCAGGTGCTGACCCATAAAGGGAACGCCGTCAAGAAAGGGGATACGCTCATCGTTCTCGAGGCGATGAAGATGGAGAACCCCATAAGGAGCCCGCGTGACGGCAGGGTTGAAGAGATCTTTGTGAATGCCGGGGATGTCGTGCAGAACGGCGACGTGCTGATGATCATCGAGTGAGGCACTCCCCGGATTATCAGGAGAGAGAGCGTACGCGATGAAGTATTTTGATAAGATCCTGGTCGCCAACCGCGGCGAGATTGCCATCAGGGTTATGCGCGCCTGCCGGGAACTCGGGATCGACACGGTTGCGATCTACTCTGAGCCCGACAAGAACGCACTCCATGTCAAGTACGCCGATGAGGCCTTTTACGTCGGCGAGGCGCACCCGTCCAAAAGCTACCTGAACAAGGAGCGGATCTGCGATATCGCCCGGAAATCCGCAGCGGAAGCAATCCACCCGGGATACGGATTCCTCGCCGAAAACTACCGGTTTGCAAAACTGGTCGAGGATGAGGGGCTGACGTTCATCGGGCCGGCATGGCGAACGATCGAGGCGCTGGGTTCAAAGATCGGGTCGAAAGGGATGATGCGCGAGGCAGGTGTTCCGGTCCTTCCGGGAACGCCCGAGGGCGTCACCACACTCGATGAGGCGAAGAAGGTTGCCGCCGATATCGGCTATCCGGTGGTCGTGAAGGCGAGCGCCGGCGGCGGCGGTATCGGCATGCACATCGTCGAGAGCGAGGAGGGGCTTGAAGAGGCGATCGAGGGTGGGATGCGGATCGCAGGATCTGCTTTCGGCGACCCGACGGTCTTCGTGGAGAAGTACCTCGCAAAACCGCGCCATATCGAGGTTCAGATCCTTGCCGACGCGAGCGGGCACACGGTTCACCCCTACGACCGGGAGTGCTCCATCCAGCGCCGGCACCAGAAACTCCTCGAAGAGGCGCCCTGTCCGATCATGACGCCTGACCTCCGGGAACGGATGACGGCGTCGGCCATCACCGCGGCGAAAGCGGCAAACTACAAAAACGCGGGCACGGTGGAGTTCCTCTACGCGAACGGCAACTAC
>JBAYQF010000168.1:0-4097 GCA_041677325.1 Methanoculleus sp. | reverse complement strand
ATGAGATCCTGCCTTCCTGCAGGGTAGTCAATGCCCTTGAGGTAGACCTGCAGGTCGGCGGCGGAGAGGTGCCTTGCTGTGAGTCCGGCCATTGTTCCGGCCTTTTTCTCTTCCGTTTCTCCCGCTTTCATCATGGATTCAAGCGTCGGTGCATGTGCTTCCGTCACCGGTCGGGTCTCCTCCTCGACTATGGTTCCCCCGGTCCGGCTCCCCTCCACCTCTTTGGTCGTTATCGGCATCTCCTCACGATCTGTCCTTTCCCGGATCTCCACCCGCTCTGTCGTAATGACCTCCCGGGGTGGGGACTCTGTCCGGGTCACGGCACGTGCCTCCTCCTGGCTCGGGGGACTCATGGGGCGTTTTGACTCTATCAGGCTCCAATCCGCTTCTTTCGGCCACTCCCCCTCCGGGAACCCGGGTTCGTTGTCGAGCCGGTACTTGCTGATGTTCGCCATGAAGACATCGTCCCCCGGCCGGTAGACCATGGCCTCGATAGGGATCGCGAAGTGTTTTGCCCCAAGGCCGAACATGCCCCCGGCCCTGAGCACCGCGTATGCCACCCTGCCTGTTGGGAAACCAACCCGCAGGCTCGAGATCTCGCCGAGATCGTAGCCATCCGGGTTCTTCACCCGCTTCCCCACAACATCCTCGGATGAGAAGAACTCCTGTCCTTCAGGCCTCCTCACCCGCTGTTCCAGAACTGTTTCAGCCATTACAACCACCATACCCCTATCCGAAGGCGATCTTCACCCTCGCGTAGAGCGGGCGATGCGCATTGCGACTATTTAACGGTTCCTCGGCTCCGGTGTCGGGGTGCCGGTGAAGGGTTTTCCGCCATAATATGGGCATGCCGGGGAGATCGAGAGAGCGTTTCCCGGCTGAAGCCCGTAACGGCGGATCCCATCTTCACCTGGTTTTTCCGAACTCGGTGCTCACGTCGGCCGCCGACTGGTACGTTCGGTTGGAAAAACTCTCGATCGTCGTTATCACACTCTCCGGGGCGTTGTTCTTCTGCGCCCGGGCCATGAGATCCTGTTTTCTTGCGGGGTAGTCCATGCCCTTGAGATAGACCTGGAAGTCCGCGGCGGAGAGGTGAGGGTGATGCGGTGCCGTCCTCTGTGTAGTGGACGGCTCCTTGATGTGGGTTTCGGGACGGGCCTCCTCCTTCCTCCCGATCTCCTCCACTCCGGTCGGTTGTTCGCCGCGTACCTCTCTCCCGAACTCCATGCTCACGTCGGCCGCTGATCGGTACGTCCGTTCGGAAAAGCCTTCGATCGCCACTATCACGCTCTCAGGGGCGTTGTTCTTCTGCGCCCGGGCTATGAGATCCTGCCTTCCCGCAGGGTAGTCCATGCCCTTGAGATGGGCCTGGAGATCAGCGGCCGAGAGGTGTTCGGGTGCTCGTGCTGTCGTCGTGGGCTGTATGGTCTCTGTTGTCGGCGGCGTCTCCATAGTGGCCGCCGATTCTCTCCGGGTCTCCTTGACGGCGGTCTCGTGAGGTGGGGTCTCCGGGATGCGCTCCCTGTGCACCTCTCTGACGCCGGGTCCGGGGACAGGCGTGGTCTCAGGTGCCGCCGGCCTCTCCTCGGTGGGTTGTGTTGTCGGCACCCCTCCCCATCCGCCTGCGACCGTCTGGACGGGCGGCGGTGTCGGGACGACCCGCTCCCTGCCCGGGGACGTCGTCTCTGTGGGTGCTGCTGTTTCCGGTGCTCGCGACGGCGGAACCTCTCTCTTCGTTACCGGAGCCGTGGATGCCGCTGTTGTACGCGCTGGAGGCGGAATCCGGACCAGGCTCCAGTCAGCCTCGCGCGGCATCCTGTCCCGGGAAAACCCCGTAGCATTATCCAACGTCTGTTTGTCCGCATCCACGGTCGCACCCTTCTCCCCCGGGCGGATATGGACCGCCTCCCAGGGGATGGCAAAATGCTTCTCGCCGAATCCGAGGATCCCGCCGTAGGAGAGTACGGTATACACGATACAACCGCTGTCGTGATCTATCACCACATCGCTGATATCGCCGAGATGCTCTCCTTCCTTATTTCGTGCCCTGATATCCCGGATCTCGTGCACACGCATCAGGTTCACCGTCTCTTCTCTTCCCGGCCGGGTCTTCAGCACCGGTCCTGCCTGTTGTTCAGCCAATCGAATCTCCCTCCAGGTTATTCTTCTCGAAGAGGTGTCCCTTCAAGGCGGTGGGATAGAGATCCGGGGATACTTAAGGGTTTCCTGCACTGGTGAACCGGGAGATCTTTACCGGAGAAAAACGAGATGGAGAGTAAATTTCTGCCCGTTCATCATGACCGAGCGTAACGGAGGATGAGGTCGGTCGCCGCCCTGATATCCCGTCCCTGCTTCCTTGCCTCGGCAAGGTAGGTGTTGTAGACCTCATCGGTCACGAGCCGCAGCTGCGGGCGGAAGAGGTCGGCGTGCATCATAAGATCGAAACAGCGTGCCTCGCTCTCGGTGAGGCTGAGTGTGCGGTACTCCCCGGTATGCGGCACGAACGCCGGATTTCTGTCGTGAGGCGTCCTGACCGCGAGGTCCGCAAGCGGTGTTCCCGGGATCGGTTCGGCGCTGCTCACGAAGACGTCGTCGAGCGAGAGTGCAGCGATGAGATCCTTCGTCGCCTCGTAGTCGCGTTCCGTCTCCCCCGGATACCCGACGATGAAGCTCCCCGCAACCCGGAGACCGTGCTTCCGGCATCGCTCCACCGCCTTCTCGACCTGCCGGACGGCTGCACCCTTTCCCATCATCCGGAGCATCCGGTCGCTCCCCGACTCGATCCCGAAGAAGACCCATCCGATGGTATACTGCCGGACGGCGTCCAGGATCTCGTCGGTGATGCAGTCGACACGGATGTCGGGGGAGGAGACATTTCGCGGCCCCATCACCTCCGCCATACCGCGGAGGAGGGTGATGAAGGCGTCCGGGTTCATCTCGCCGCCATGAGATCCGTAGAGCGATCCGGTCCCGCCGGATACCGAGAGCCGTGTCGCCCCGTGCGCTGCAAACGCCTTCACCTCCTCGATGACGCTCTCGATCGGCCGGCTCCGGATCGCCCTTCCGAAGAACCGGGGCACCTGGCAGAAGGTGCACCCCCCGACGCACCCACGGTGGGTCTCGATGTAGGCGCTTGCCCCCCTGATGCTCTGGCTCCCGATATCGTCCGGGATGAGGGGGAGCGGCCGGTCCATCGATGCCGGCGGGGCGGAGGGTGTTATGACCGGCCGGCCGGCATCGACGAACGCGATCCCGGGAAGATCGGGCCCCACCCCCTCCTCGACGAGCCGGACCACCGTCTCCTCCCCCTCGCCGACGACCACCGCATCGGGGGCGAGCTCCCCGAGCACCATCTCCGGCGCAGCCGAGACCGGCCCCCCGACGTAGACCTTCCCGCCCCGTTCCCGGTGGGTCCGGACGGCATCCCGGATCGCAGGGTCGAGGAGGTGTTGTGTCGAGAAAAGGCTCATGAGCAGGATGGTATCGGGTGGTGTCGCCGGCGTCCGGGCGAGGGTTACATTGTGGCCCGCGTCGTGGAGAACGCCGCCGATCAGCATGGCGCCGTAGGTGTATATGCCGGGGGAGAGGATCGTGATATCCATGATCACAGTATCGCCGGAACAATATACAAAGGGTAGGGATCGGCCGGTCAGAGCGGCACGGGTTGCCTGAACCGCTGTGCCTCGGCGACGGTATGCGCCCCCCGGTCCCCTGCATCTATCAGCCGGATCTGGAACCGCATGATATCGATGATGGTGGGATCGGGGTTCTGCTCCAGCGTCTCTTTCACCATGATACGTGCCTTGCGGAGCCTCCCCGCCCGGCGGAGCAGGTCGGTAAGGATCGCTTCATCCATCCCGACCCCGGGCGCCAGCCGTTCGCCTTTTTCCCATGCCCGGCGGAGTAGGTCGGCGGCGCGTTTCCGGCAGATCCGGGCGGGAACGTCCTCTCCCCTGTCATCGCACGCCCATGCTGCGTGGAGGGATGCCCACGCCGCCCGGGCAAGGGTGCCGAGGTCTTCCTGGATGATCGACCAGCAGAGGAAGGTGTTTGCCACTCCGGGGAATCTCCGGGCATCGAGCTGCCAGCGGTAGCGT
>JBAYQF010000167.1:0-4117 GCA_041677325.1 Methanoculleus sp. | reverse complement strand
GGTGGCAAACGAGATGGAGGGCGAGCTTGCGATGGCGGGGATCAAAGAAGGCGCCAAATGGACGGCGGTCGACTTTCGGAATCCCTGCATATCCATCGACTTCGGGACGACGCTTGACGGCCGGATCACGGGCGACGTCGCCCGCGACGAACCGAACCCGTTTGCCCAGACGACCGGGAACTTCTGCGGGCTTGCGGGCGCCATACCGGATGCGATCGTCCGGGGCACCGGGCTCGTGAAGGATCGGACGGGGACTGCCCTCGACCTCTTCGGCGACCACAGCATCAAGGGCGCGTTCGGGGGCCGGAAGCGTTCCGTCGTCGATGGCTACGTCGACCGGTGCCACGAACATATCGATATCCGGATCGTCCCTCCCGATCGGGCGAGATTCGGGCGTGTCCCGGTCTGTGCCGACGTGGCCGATAAGTCGGGCGTTGCCCTCATCGGGTGTGACTGCGGCGTCAACGGGAGCGAGACGCCGGCTCTCGAGGAGATCGGGCGTGAGATCCACGAGAAGTACAGCATGGGCATGCTGACCGAGGTTGTCGACCGGGTCTGCGCGAGGATGGCGCTCCGGCTCATCGATGTCGCTATCGAGCGGGGAATGGTCCCGCCGAACTCGTCGATCGGGTTCACCGGGCGGGCCGCGAAATCGGGGCGAAAACCCGAGTACATCATCGAGGGCATCACGGAGCGGAACCTCTATGATGTGCCGAACGATCACCTGGTCTTCGTGGACGACGGTCTTGCCCGGGGAGCAGCACTGATGGGGCGGTGCATGAACTCGCTCGGTAAGCCAAAGGCTCCACTCGGCGGTGTGCGGGGAGGACCATGTATTATGTCGCGCCGGATCAAAATAGGAAAGTAGAATCAAGGTGAAACATGGCTGAAGAAGAAGAACTCTACGATATGCTTGTTCCCCCGGGTGTGCCGCGGAGGATGATCTACGACGTCGCCGAGAAGTACGATGTGGAAGTGGTGCGGCGGCAACGAAAGATGTCGTTTGCGAACATGGATGGGGATTCGCGGGAACTGATTGCGTTCCGCGGCAAACGAGAAGTCGTCGAAGAAGTGCAGGAATACCTCTTTGCGCGGCTGAATGAGTTTATCGGGGAATAACCCCATCTTTTCTGGTTCTGCGCCGGTGGTTGCCGGCGCGATACATGAGCGCTGCACGGTGGATACCGGGGCGCATGCACCCCATTCTCCTGACATCTCCTCCATACTGTAGATCCGGGTGGCATACCCCTCTCTTCAGGGCGCCGGAGTCAACGAAGATACTGGTTCCCCCGCCCCGCAGAAAAAACAGAGAGACAAAAAACCGGCGGAGAGGATCGGTCCAATCCCCTCCCCGCTCTCGTGTGAGCCAGGCAATTATTCGTCCGTCCCGGGCTGTGCGAAGGCTTCCCAGACCTGCTCGCGGTAGACCGGGCCGCTGTTATAGGTGCAGAACGGGATCAGGCGACCGTCGGGGGTTGCATAGTGGATGCAGCACCGCTGCACCCGGGATATATCGTAGTTATACCGGTCCATGAAGTGCATCGTGCCGATAAAGAGGGCATTCCAGTGGAACTCGCGCAGCGCCTCGAAGTTCTGCATCACAAGGGCGTGAGCGATCAGTTTCACGAACTCCCCGGTATTCTTCTGCTCGGCCTTCCTCGTGGAGCCGTAGAGGTCCTTGACTCCCTCGACGAGGGTCACGTATTTGTTGAGCGAACCGCCTTTTGCGAGTTTCGCCGCCATCTTCTCAACCGAATCGAAGAAGGAATCGACATCCACCATCTTATTGACCGGAACCATCCCGTCATCGGTGACGAAGACATAGGTTGCTGCACCGCAGTGCTGGTGCGTGGTGAACGTGATCTGGGGCTTTCCTGTATAGGCCTCGACGAGTTCGGAGATCGGAACGACACAGGGCACCGGGTAGAAGTAATCCTTCTTGATCACGCCGCCCGTCTGCTCCTCGATCCGCTCCGCAAGTTCGGGGATGGTGATCCGCTCGTTCTTGACGTCATCCTCGCTTGCAGCCCCGGTAAACGACACCGGCTGGTAGTTGACGCCGCGGATGACGTTGATGTGCTCCGCAGCATACCGGATTATGGCGCCCAGCTCATGGTCGTTCCTGCCCTTGATGACGGTGGGCACCAACACCACGCCCATACCGATCCGCTCGCAGTTCTCTATGGCCCGCAGATCGCTTGCAAGTTTTGGGTTCGTCTCGCGGCTGACGCCATCAAAGTGCAGGTAGACGGTGGAAAGCCCTGCCTCTTTGAGCTTGTCTGCGTAGTCGGGATCCCGGGCAAGCCGGATACCGTTCGTCGCGACCTGGACCTGGGATATCCCGAGCTCCTTTGCCTTCCGGATGATCTCGGGAAGATCGTCGCGCATCGTCGGTTCGCCGCCTGAAAACTGGACGGCGGGAACCGGCACGGGTTTTTCTGCGCGCAGCATGCGCAACATCTCGACAACCTGGTCAAATGTCGGTTCGTAGATATAACCGCATGCCCGGGCGTTTGCAAAGCAGAAGTCACAGTTGAGGTTGCACCGGTTCGTCAGATCGATGTTCGCAAGTAGTGTCGTCGACCGATGGTTCGCACAGATTCCACAGTCGTTCGGGCACCCGGCCGGGGAAACAGCCTTCTGCGGGTTCGATATACCGTCTCCAATAGACTCGTATGCGTCAAACCTGTTGTACATCTCTACATCCGACCAGTAGAGACCCCGGTACGCGCCATGCTCGGGGCAGGTGCGGATCAGCCAGACCTTTCCCTCCTCTTCAACGATATCGGCATCAAGCACACGACCGCATGTTGGGCAGAGGCTCTTCGTCTTTTTTATCAGCATTTTTTCACCGTGCCCTTCTCTCCATTCGTATCTCATATTTCGACACTTTAATCTTTATATTTACTGATTGTACTGAAGATTGACAGCTATCAGTACAGACATTGGTTACTGGATCTTCGCCGGACTTGCGGCATTCTGGATCATGATCCCGGCATACGTGCCGAACTCAGCGGCGGCACTCTTCGGCGGCGGGACACCCATCGATCTGGGGCGGACGTTCTCCGACGGACGAAGGATCTTTGGTGACGGAAAGACGTATCGAGGATTGTTCGGGGGTATACTCTCAGGAGTGTTCGTAGGCCTCATAGAGATCGGGGCGACCGCTGCGTTCAGCCTGGACGCTCTCCCCCAACAGACGTATCTCTCCATAACCCTTCTTGCAACCGGCGCGCTCCTTGGCGATCTCGCCAAAAGTTTCCTGAAACGGAGGCTGGGCAAAGAACGTGGCGAATCCTGGTTCCTGGCCGACCAGTACGATCTGGTCATCGGTTCCTTCCTGCTGGTCCTCATGTTCGACCCCTCGTGGTTGTCAGGGAATATTACTCTACCCATCGCAGTCTGGATCATCGTCATGACCCCTCTTCTGCACCGGGCAGTGAACATCATCGGCTATTATATCGGAGTTAAGGAAGTACCATGGTAAATCCAATCGCGAAACAGCTGCTTGAATGCGGGGCTATCGAGTTCGGGGAGTTCGTCCTCGCTTCAGGCGCCCGGAGCTCATACTACATCGACATAAAGGCTGCAACGACAAAACCTTCCATCCTCAGGGAGATCGGGAAAGCTATTGCCGAAAGCCAGGAGTTCGAGGTGGTTGCCGGGGTAGCGGTCGGCGCTGTACCGATCGCCGTCGCCGTCTCGCTTGCGAGCGATCGGCCGTACGCCATCATCAGGAAGGAGGAGAAAGGGCACGGAAAGGCCGGGACGATCATCGGCGATGTTGCCGGGAAGACCGTGCTGCTGGTCGAGGATGTGACCACATCCGGAGGGAGTGCCCTTTACGGCCTTGAGGCTCTCCGTGCTGCGGGCGCGCACGTCGACCGGGTAGTGACCGTTGTCGACCGTGAGGCAGGCGCTCAGGAGACGTTTGCAGAAAAAGGCGTATCCCTTCTTGCACTTGTGCGGGTCGGCGAGCTGCTGGACAGATAAGCATTTTTTACGTGCGGGCAAATATGATGGATATGAAAGTACTCGTTGTAGGCGGTGGTGGCAGGGAGCATGCGATCACCAGGGCGCTTTCCTGCAACAGTGACACGAAGATCTTTTCTGTCAT
>JBAYQF010000166.1:0-4150 GCA_041677325.1 Methanoculleus sp. | reverse complement strand
CTTTGAGTCGGGATTCTATCTCTCTCTTGAGTTCACCGGGTGATCTCATATGTGCTTGTGATTCGGTATTTTATATATATCTTTTCTTTTTATTTATTTAATCGTGTATTCTGCCAGGAGAACGACAATCGTCTGACGAAATGATGCCATGTCGCGTATCGTTGCCTTGTTCTCCTTAATGTCTGAAAATACCGTCTTGATTCGATTTTAACTGGATATACTTGTATTTCCGTGGTGCCCCTTCTTTCCGTCTCTTCCACGGCGCGCGTACTGCACAGCTCTGCCCCCGGGAAACAATCCCCTGCGGCCCGTGCCCTGCTCCTCTCTTTTTCCAGGAAATTTCCGGGGCATTTCAGTAATATCCGGGCAAATTTCAGGTTCCACTATATATCCATGAGCAATCCTTTAACCTTTCACAATCGTACACTGATACAGCATGGAATTTGTTAGATATGATATCAACAAATACTCTCCGCGGCAGATGGTAGCGCTGCCCCTCGTTCTTCTCCTCCTTGCCGGAGTGTTGCTGGGCTACACCACGCTCACCACCGGCCTGCCCATAACCCCGGGCATCGATTTTGCAGGTGGAACGGCGGTCACTGTCTTCACATCCGACAGCAGAGAGGCGATCGAGGCGACGTTCGCCGGGTATCCGCTCCAATCGGTGGGTGAGGGTGTCGGCAACGGGAAATACGTTCAGTTCGGTCCCATGGATGACGACCAGTACCGGAGTTTCACCACGCTCGTCAACGAGAAGTACCCCGATGCAAAAGTGGACCAGATCGGCGAGACGTTTGGGAAGACGCTCCAGAGTCAGGCGTTCCTCGCCCTGCTCTTTTCGTTCATCGGGGTGGCCGTCGTGATCTTCATCGCGTACCGAAACCCCGTTGCGTCGTGCGCCGTCGTCCTCGCGGCCGCCTCCGATATCGCCATCACCGCCGGGGCCATGCAGGTCCTCGGCATTCCGCTCTCCCTCGGGACGACGGCGGCTCTGCTGATGTTGATCGGTTACGCAGCGGACAGCAACGTCCTTCTGACCACGCGACTCCTGAAGCGTAAGGGCAAGCTCGAAGAGAAACTCGCCGGTGCGTTCAGAACCGGGTTCATCATGACGACGACGACGCTCGGAGCCATCGTCGCCATGTGGGCAGTTGCTACGGTGGGGCAGATCCAGATCATCAGCGCGATTGCAAGTGTTCTCATCATCGGACTCCTCGTCGACCTGATGAACACCTGGATGCTGAACGCCGGGATACTCAAAGCGCACATCCGCAGGAGCGGTAAAAAATGAATAAAGAAACCTTCACCAATCTCGTCAAAGACTGGCGTGTGGCCCTGTTGCTTCTGCTCGTGATCGGCTCCCTCGTCGGCATCTACCTGGCTCCACCGAACCCTGAGCGGGGACTTGAGGGGAACCTCCAGTTCGGTCTTGATCTTGAAGGCGGCTCATGGCTGCAGCTGGAATTCCAGTCCGTCGTCGTAGCCTATTCGACCGATGGATCGGTCGGCGACCTCATTGAAAACCTGCGCAAAGAGCTCGAGACAGAGATCGTCCGGATCGATGAGAACCACCTTGAGATCCGAAAGAATGTTTTGCGTGCCGATCTTGAACCGATCTTCGCGGGATCGGGCGCCTCGATCATCACCTACCAGAAGGGCGTATCATCCTTTACCGCTGACGAAGTAAAACGGATCTTGAGCGACAAGGTGAACGCTCTCGGAATGCAGGATGCACGGATCAACCTGCTCACTCCGACGGGAAGCGAGTATCCCCAGTATGTACGGATAGAGCTTGCCGGCGTGGATATGGCGACCGCGCAGGAGATCATCGGCACCCAGGGTCTCTTCGAGATACGCATTCAGACGACCGGAAACGAGACCGAGCACGTCCTCTACGGCGACCAGATCACCAGCGTCGGCGTTCCGCAGAGGGACACCGACGGTCAGTGGGGCGTCGGTTTCTCGCTCACCGATGCGGGTGCAGAGGCTTTCCGCACTGCCGCCATCGAATCCGGAGCGGTCGATAATCCGAACGCTCACCATCTCGTGATGATCCTCGACGACGAGACGGTCTACAGCGCCCCCCTCTCCAGAGAACTTGCGGGACAGATCCGGTCGGGCCCGGTCAGTTCGCTCTCCGCGAGCACCGGAACCGGTGACGCCGGGCGTGAAGCTGCGATGACGCTCCAGATCCACCTGCGGGCAGGCGCCCTGCCGGTCCAGGTGGATATCGTCGGTTCCGGGTCCGTCCCGGCAGCGCTCGGCGAGCAATTCAAGATAACCGTCCTTCTTGCCGGGATCATCGCACTGCTTACCGTGGGGGTGATCGTCTACTACCGCTATCGCGAGCCCTCGATCGTTCTCCTCATGCTCGCCGTCAACTTCGCCGAGATCATCATCCTGCTCGGGATCTCCCGGTTCATCATACAACTCGATCTCGCCACGATCGCCGGTCTGATAGCGGTGGTGGGTACCGGCATCGATCAGCTCATCATCATAACGGACGAAGTCCTTCATGAGGGGCGTGTTCCGTCGCCGAACCTCTATATGAAACGGTATGGGCGGGCGTTCGGGATCATCGCCGTCGCCGCCGCGACGGTCTTCATCGCCATGCTCCCGCTGGCGCTGATGGACCTCTCCACCCTCAGAGGCTTTGCCATCATCACCATACTCGGAGTCCTGATCGGTATCCTGGTCACGAGGCCTGCGTACGGGAAGATTATCATGGCGATCCTCTCAAAATAACAACCCTGCAACAACCTTTATTACCCCGTTCACACACAATGTGTGAATGGGGTAAAGTATTATGGGAAAACCGGTTTTAATGGACTTTTTCGCCGAGTGGTGCGGTCCGTGCCACCAGCAGACACCGATCATCGACGAGCTCAAGAAGAGAATGGGTGATCAGGTGGACGTTCAGAAGATCGACGTCGGTGTCGATTCCGAGCAAACCCGGCAGTATGCCGCCAAATATGATATCCAGTTCGTGCCCACGCTAGTCATCGAGAAAGACGGGCAACTCATCCGGAAACTGGTGGGCGTCCAGGACCTCGGCACCCTCGAGAGCATCCTAAAACCGCTGGTGGAATAATGAAGATCGGGATCGTTGGAGGAACCGGCGACATCGGGGAAGGCATGGCGCTCCGGCTTTCGCCGAAGTACGACGTGATCGTGGGATCGCGTGATGAGATAAAGGCGGTCGCGACCTGCGAGACCTGCCGGGAGACTCTTCAGGTGCAGGGGATGAAGTGCAGCCTGACTGGCGTGACCAATCAGCGCGCGGTCGATGAAGCGGATGTCGTCGTCCTTGCGATACCTTTCAAGCACGTGACTCCTACCTTGAAGACTCTGACCGGGTTTGAGGGGAAGATCGTCGTCAGCCCGGTCAACCCGATCGAACGCACGAACTACTTTTATTTCGCTCCCCCGCCGGAGGGTTCAGCAGCGATGATGATCAAGGGAATGCTCCCTGAGAGCGCGACCGTCTGTGCTGCGTTCAACAACATCGCCGCGAACAAGTGGAAAGTGCTCGACGAGGAGCTCGACTATTCCGTTGCCGTTTGCTGCGATGACGACGGAGCAAAACGAAGCGTCATGGAGATCGTCGACAACATCTCAAGCCTCCGCGCATATGATGCGGGGCCGCTTGCGACTGCATCCATCGTCGAGAGCATGACGCCTCTCCTCCTCAACATCGCTCGTTTCAACAAGCTGCGCGATGTCGGCGTGAAATTCGTGTGAAACCGCACCATTTTCCCGAACTCGTGTAAAAAAACACGAGGTCCCCTTCTACCCGGGGATGGGCGGCGGAGCATCTTACCGGAGGCGGACCATGCCGGCACTCGGGACGCCCGCCCTCTCACGCTCACTCGCATGAGGGTGTTCGTCTCATCTGGCGGATATATTCGAGTGAAGTTACGATCCGTCTCCGCCTGCTTTCCGGATATCGTACGGTCTCATCAAAAGCCATAGATTGAGGGTTATGGCAAGGATTGTGAAAAACATGATCAAAGGGACAATGAACCACTGCTGTTCCGGGTAATACAAGCCGCGCCAATACTCAACCCCTTCGGCAATAATGACGATAATTGCTGTTCCTATTGTCATTTTCGCTAACAAACCCGTCATCCAACCACCGTATCAACTCAGT
>JBAYQF010000165.1:0-4150 GCA_041677325.1 Methanoculleus sp. | reverse complement strand
CGTATGCCATCAACCGCAAGTACCCGGCAAAGATGATCAGGGAGATGATGGAACTGGCCCCCGGCTGCCGGGAATATATCGCCGAGCTCGAGAACAAACGGATGAAACGGTCACGCAAAGCAGCGTATCTCGCGCTGAAGGAGTATCGGACCATCCGCGACCGGGCGATGGAGATCCCGGCACCAGGGCCGCATACCCATCTTTCCGAGGAGAACGACCGTAACATCGTCCGGGCGCTCCGGAAGTTTGAGGAGGAGCGGTATGCCCTCCCGGTACTCCTGACCGCCGACATCTACATGGCCGACCTCTGTATGACCGAGGGGCTCGAACACTTCTACTTCGACCGCCCATATAGACTGGAGACGACCACCTGTACGACACCGGCGTTCCGGCGGCTGCTCTTCAACCTTGCCGCCGTCTTCGGGTTCCTGGACTGTAGCGGCACCACGATCTTCGGCGAGTACGGCGGGAAGGGCAACGATCTCGACGAACTGAAGGTCCGTTTCCAGGACGGCGAGGTGTATCACGAATTCATGCGGGAACTCAGGATATGCAGGCATCTTACAACACTCGGCATAACACGGTAGAGGCGGTCCTCTGCGATATGGACAATACCCTCTTTGACTTTGTCAGGGCAAAGCGGGAGGCATGCCGGTGTATCGTCGATCACCTCGGGACCGGCGATGCCGATGCGCTCCTCCGGCAATTTCTCCGGGGGGTGCATGGATTCGAGGATCACGAGAACATACGCGACTATCTTGAGGAACTCGGGATATACGAGGAGCGGACGTTTGAGATCTGCTGTTGCACCTACGAGGACGTGAAACTCGACCGGGTCGAGGCATACCCCGGCGTCGAGGAGACGCTCCGGCGCATCCGGGGCGCCGGGATCCCCCTTGCGGTCGTGACCGACGCGGAGTCGCCTCAGGCACTCCGGCGGCTCGATAAGACCGGGCTCATCGATTACTTTGAGACCGTGGTGACACCGGATATCTCGGGCAGGTGCAAGCCGGAGCCCGACTCCCTCCTCCACGCGCTTCGAGAGCTCGATGCAGTCCCGACACGGGCGATGATGGTGGGAGACAGCCTGATCCGCGATATCGCCCCGGGGAGGCGTCTCGGGATGGTCACGGCGTTTGCTGCCTACGGAAGCTGGCACAAAGGCAGCCCGACGGGCATAGAGGCTGATATCATCCTCACCGGGTTTGCCGAACTCATCGCCCACCTCGACATACCGGACCGGTGATCAACGGAGCGGCGAGGGGGACTGCGATCCCGGCACCGGGAGGCGTGCCCCGTGGACGATGATCTGCTGGTCGGTCTCTCCCACCTTGCCGAGGATGATTGCTTTTCCTGCAGGAGTCATTGCAAAGACCGGGATCGATGTCCCGGCCTGCAGGAGCGCGGTCTTTGCCGCCACCTCCCGGATATGCCTTGATGCGCAGGCGGTGACGAGATCGGCCGAACGTGCCATCAGGACGGCATCGTCCTGCGATATCCCGGTCGTGTGGACGGCGACGATCACGGTATCGGGGAACTGCTCCCGAATGGCCGCCGCTTCGGATGCAACAGCGATAGTCACGGCGATCCGGCGATGGCCGAGTTCTACCGCCCGGGCGACGCCGGCGATCTGGTCGATCGCTGCAGTTGCCGGATCGAGGACGGTGCCTCCATTCTCTTCGATCCGCGCGATCACCCCGGGGATCGGGCTCGTGGAGACGAGACCCGACATCCGGCCGCCGATACCATGGATGAGAGCGGGATTCGTCGCAACAAGTGTCCCTGCCCCATCGGATACGATCACTGCAGCATCGAGGTCGCCACGGCGGACGGCGCTGCTCAGGAGTTCCGAGGCCCCGAAGATGACGAAGTCCGGCCCGGCAAGAACCTCGCGCTCCGGCGTGCACATACCAAACGACCTGATCCGCCCCTCGATGTTGAGCCGGACCGCTTCCGGCGTCATCTCCAGAACCGGACAGGCGAACCGCCGTGCTAGCGGGCAGTCGTCGATCTGCGGCGTCCCGACCTCGACCACCCGGCCGTTCCGGATTACGACACGGCACCTGCCGGCGGCCTCTACGATATGTTCATCATGCTCGCTCATGAAAGAGCGTAGAACGGGCGGGAAAATAATGATACCCTCCGGCCCCGGGTAAATTCTTATCAGGTAGCCCTCCCATGCAATTGTAGGCAACCCATGATACGTTTACAGCAGCAGGGCGGAGTGAAGGGAGATGGGCAGGATCTGTAGCCCGTTTGTCGTGATCGAGTGCAGCCGGCGGTGCGGTTTCTCCCGGATATACAACGAACCCACCGAGGAACAGGAGAAGGAGATATCCGATACGAAGTCCTGTCCCTCCTGCGGCGCCTCCGTCCAGCGAAGGTTCTTCTAACGGTGGGAGCATGCCGGGGGAGCGTTACCGCGAGATCGACCTCGCCCGGGGCATCGCCGTCGTGATGATGATCACCTTCCACTCGGCCTTCGATCTCAACTTTTTCGGCATTCTACCGCTCGACGTCTCCGGCGGATTCCTCCAGGCGCTCGCCTACCTGACCGCATCGACGTTCATCTTCCTCGTCGGGCTCTCCTTCACCATCAGTTATGCCCGGGCGGCACAGAGGCTCGACAGGCGCGATCTCGCGCTCAAGTACGTCCGGCGCGGCCTCACTATATTCGGCTACGGGCTCATCATCACCGCCGTCACATGGCTCTTCCTGCCGTCGGTCTACATCGTCTTCGGCATCCTGCACTTCATCGGCATAGCGATCCTGATCGCGCCGCTCTTCGTCCGATTCAATGCAAGGAACCTCATCGCCACAGGCATCGCCTGCTTCATCGCGGGGTATGCTATAAACGGCATCACAGGCCCCTGGCCACTCCTCTGGCTCGGTATCCGGCCGGAACTGTTTTCCAGCCTCGATTACGTCCCGCTCGTCCCCTGGTTCGGCCTCATCCTCATCGGCATGGCCTGCGGGCACCGCTTCTACCCGAACGGCAGGCGGGGGTTCCCGCTCCCGGCAGGGGAACCGGCGTTCGTGCGGCCGTTTGGGTTCCTGGGCAGGCATTCGCTCATCATATACTTCCTGCACCAGCCGATCATCCTCATCGTGATCGCGGCTCTCGCGCCGGGCGCAATAGGGCTGGGGTGAGGGGACCCCCTCACTCATAGAAGAGCGGGACGTCGGAGAATACCCCGACGTCGAAGACCCCGCGCTCCGTGACCCGCACCTCAGGAATGACCGTCAGGGCGAGGAACGAGAGGTACATGAAGGGGTTCTCGATCGCACCGAGGCGCCGGGCATGCCCCTCGAGGGCTGCAAGTCGCTGCACGACCTCATCGTAGGGAAGGGCGGACATCAGCCCGGCGCACTCAAGGGGAAGTGCCGTCACGTCATTGCCGGAGACGGCTGCAAGGCCCCCGCCGAGCCGGATCACCTCGGCGATGGCGCGGATGATATCGGCATCGCCGGCACCGACCGCGACGATGTTATGGGAGTCGTGGGAGACCGAGCCGGCAATCGCACCTTCTTTGAGGCCGAACCCATTGACAAGCCCGATACCGGAGCCGGTTGCCCGGTAGCGATCGGTGACGACCGCTTTGAGGATATCGCGGTCGATGTCCGGGATACCGGCGGCGTCGATCGGATAGCGCAGGTTCCGGGTCGTGATCTGACCGGGCACGATCCCGATCACCCGTGCCTCCCCCCGTCCGGCCATCCGGATATCGCCGGGTTTCGGCACGCAGACGTGCATGGGAGCCGGCAGGCAGGCAGGACGGCGGTAGCCGGCATCGACCACCTCAACGCCGCGTTTGAACGTCCGTTGAACATGGAACCGGTCGAGATCGTCGATGACGCAGAAGTCCGCGAGCCTCCCCGGTGCAAGGGCGCCCCGATCGCGGAGCCCGAACCGATCGGCGGCAGAGAGCGTGGCCATACGGAGGGCAAGTTCAAGATCAAGGCCGGCCGCAACCGCCTTCCTGATGCAATCATCGATATGCCCCTCCCCGGAGAGCATATCGACGTGCCGGTCATCGGTGGCGAAACAGCACCGCGGCGCCGTACAGGCGTTGGCGAGCGGGAGGAGATCGTGGAGGTTTCGCTCGGTCGAGCCCTCCCGGATCATGATGTACATCCCCCTGAGAAGTTT
>JBAYQF010000164.1:0-4163 GCA_041677325.1 Methanoculleus sp. | reverse complement strand
TCGAGCTCGTTTTAGATGCCGTAGGATCTTTCCCGCCGGTGCTGGTCGACCGGGAACGGTTCAGCGACGAGGTCGTCGGTGTCCTCGCGGGTATGGCGGCCGCCGGCGCCCGCGAGATCCGGCTCGTTCTCCGGCGGGAGGAGGATACCGCCGGGCTCCTGATCGAGGCGTCCGTTCCCCTCTCCCCCCGGAGAATCCGGTTCTACCGGCGGAAGTTCGGACTCTCAGGAGCGGCGCTTGCGGTCTCCGGGGATGGTGCCGGCCTCTTCCTGCTCTTCAAGCCCGCTTCCTCCTGACCCTCCCTCTCCCGGGGCAAGATACTTACCCTCGGCCCCCGTAGCAGGGTGCGACGGAGGGAGGTTGTTGGTAGAGGTGCAGCACGTGCCTGGAGTCGACCGCGGCAGGGTAATGCTCTATGCCCTGAGCACCTGCGGCTGGTGTGCCCGCACAAAGGAACTTCTCACCGACCTCGGCGTTGGGTTCTCGTACGTCTACGTAGACCTGCTCGCGGGGGAGGAGCGCGACCGCGTGGTCCGGGAGGTCGAACGCTGGAACCCCAGCCTCTCGTTTCCGACGGTCGTCATCGGTGAGGAGAAGGTGATCGTGGGGTTCCGGGAAGACGAGATCCGGGAGGCGGTCGGTGCCTGATGCGGTGAGTGACGGAGAGGTGAACCGGCTCATGCGCGACCTCGAAGCCGAGGCAGAGGCCGGCGGGTACCACCTCAACCCCGACCGGGAGTTCACCTGCGATCTCGTCAGGGGCCTGCTCGCGAACCGGGAGCGGTACGGCTACATCTCCTGCCCCTGCAGGCTTGCCTCGGGAAACCGGGACGACGACCTCGACATCATCTGCCCCTGCGACTATCGCGACCCCGATCTCGCCGATTACGGGGCTTGCTACTGCGCGCTCTACGTCGCCACCGATGTGAAGAGCGCTGAACGCACCGCCGACCCCGTCCCGGAACGGCGGCCGCCCCCGGCGGAGCGCAGGCAGCAGAGAGCAGAGCGCACCATAGTCCCGGGGACCTTGAACTACCCGGTTCGGCGGTGCCGTGTCTGCGGCTATCTCTGCGCCCGGGACGAACCGCCGGCGATCTGTCTCATCTGCCGGGTTTTCCGCGGTAGGTTCGAGCGGTTCATGGAGAGCCGGTCAAGGCAGGCGTAGGCAAGGAACGCGACGACGATCCCGTTCACCGGGGGGATCCCCGGGACGACGAGGGCTGCAAGGGAGCCGGCGGCGTAGGCTGCGATCCCGGTGAGGTTGAACCGGGAGAGGGTCGCCTCCTCGATCGCCGGGTAGCGCCCGCGATAGCGCACGAAGAAGTCGGCCATGATCACCCCGCCGAGCGGGGGGATGAAGATCCCCATCATGACTATATAGGGGATCAACAGGTCGTACATACCGAGCTGGGCGAGGATTGTCCCCGCCACGGCACCGGCAAATGTGATCAACCGTCGGCGCTCCGTCCTGAAGAAGTGGCATCCGGCGACCGAGAAGTTGTAGATGGTGTTGTCCTGAGTCGTCCAGATGTTCAAAAAAAGCATCAGGACGCCGGCAAGGAGGAGACCCTGGACTGCCAGCACCTCGACGATATCGGAGAGGCCGTAGACGGCGGCGCCGACGGCCCCTGCGACGATCATCAACCCGTTTCCGAAGAAAAAGGCAAGAGTGGTGGAACCGACGGCGGTCCGGGCGGATCCGGCAAATCGCGTCCAGTTGGCGACCTGTGTCCCGCCGGAGACGAAGGTGCCGACGACGATGGTGAGGGCCTCGGCGATCGTGAGCGTGCCCGCCGTTCCGACCATGAGGAGCCCGTCGATACCCCCGGCGCTCTTGAGGGCGATCGCGCCGCTCATCGCGATGAGGAGGAGCATCGCCGGGACCGCAACCTTCGAGAGCGCTGCAAGCCCCCGGCAGCCGATATACGCCGTCAGGCAGAAGCCGAGCCCGAAGATGAGCATCAGGGGCATCTCCCACCCTGCACTGAGGTTCAGGAGGCGGACAAGGATGATCGCGATCGTTGCCGTCCCCCAGGCGTACCACCCGATCTGGGTGAGCCCGAGGAGAGCGTCTGACCACCGGCTGCCCGCATCGCCGAACGCAAACCGGGCGGAGAGAACGGTGGAAAGACCACTTCTGTAGCCGACGTAGCCGAGCCCGACGACGTAGACCGTGAGGATAGCGCTCCCCGAGAGGATGATCATGACCAGGTCCGGCCAGAACCGGAATGCAACCCCGATCTGTGCGCCGGCCCACATCGTGGCGGAGAAGAGGGTGAACCCGAGCAGTATCAAGGTGATCGGCCAGAACCCCTGCCGTGCCTTGTCCGGGACGGCGGAGAGCGGATAATCCTCCGCACCGTTGCAGTCAGGTTCCCCGCCGCATCGATCTTCGGGGGTTGCTGTTGTTCGCGTGATGAGGTAGAGTCTCGCTAACGAGGATTAATCTTTTTCGGAAGTTGCAGTATACGCCCTTTCTCTCGAAAAAAGGCGATATCATCAAGAAAAAGGATCCAAGGTGTAATATATAGAGCAGGGTGATTACCCTGTATGCCGCGCGTGCAGATCAACGACGGAGACCTCCCTGCCGGAACCGGCGTGGAGGGGGGGCGAAAGAAGATGGCCGACGAGGCCCCGACCCCCACCCGCCGCGAGCCCGGGCGGGAGACTGCAAAGAAAGAAGAGAGTCGCGGGAAGTCCCGGCGGGGGGGACCCCTCTTCGGGGACGGCGACGACGCCGATATCTTTTACACGAAGGCGAAGTGAATCATCCGGATACCCGGATATCCGCCGCGGAGGTCACAACGACCTCCCGCTTCCCCCGATAGGTCTGGGTGATCCCGTATATCGTCACGTTCTCGTCCTTCTGGAGTTCAAGCCCGACGACCACGTTCTCCGGCAGGAAGACCATGGTGCCGTTGACGGTGAGGATGAGGTGCCCGCCGGTTGAAGTCTTCTGGATTCCCTCGATCTGCCCTTCGAGGAGGACCAGCGCGCCATCCGGAACCTCCGGCGAGTATGGCTCCGCAACCATCTGCCGGCCGACGGCGTCAAAGAGCATATGCGCCGCAAGCACGATCCCGACGACGCATGCGAGCATGACAAACGCGGTTCTCTCCTCTCGCTCCAGCATGGATACCATATAGGTGTGCGGGGTTATAACATCCGTCAGTTTGATATGTTAACAGCGTTAACTGATCTACATGGATGATGTGAACCTTCCCCCTTCCTCCAGGAAGATCCTTCTCCTGCTCGAGGATGGGGGCGCCCTGACCCACAAGGAGCTCGTCCGCCTCAGCAGCCTTGCCCCTCGCACTGTCCGGTATGCTTTAAAGCGACTCAAAGACAACGATATGATCGTGGAGAAGTTCAACTTCAGGGATGCACGCCAGATCCTCTATGAGTACAAAGATTCCCAGCTGGTGTCCGCGCAATGACCGAACCTACCACCTGTGACATCATGCGGTGCGATACTCTTGCCCGGAGACTGCTCCCGCAGATGCGCGCCGAGATGGTCTATCGTCTGGTGAACGAGCGCGGGATCAGCCAGAGCGAGGCCTCAAAGCGCCTCGGGATCAGCCGGGCAGCGATATCTCAGTACATGAGCCGGAAGCGCGGGTTTAACCGGGAAGATCTCCCTGATAATCTCGAATCGGTCATTGAGAGGTGGGTATCCGCCGTCGCCTCGGGCGAAGGGGCGATCACCATCTGCGACGTCTGCCGTTCCGCCGATCTCGCCGGCAACCGGTGACGTATCAGGTGCGCCTCCGGCGATAGATGTAGATTCCCATCAGTGCGGTGAGTATGCATGCCGCCGCTGCTATTTTGAGCCGGTCGGGTCCCGGAACACCGCTTCCTTTGCTCTCGTCCGAAGTGTTCCAGTCGTCGTCGAAGACGGCGATGTAGTACGCGGCGATATCCGAATGCTCGATGATCACGCCCGCCTCCCGGTTGAACGACGGTGAGTTGGCGTTCCAGTTGATGCTGCTGACGAACACCGCCCTTCCGTCGACGACGACGCCCTTGTTGTGGATCTTATCGAGGTTGTTTCCCTCAAGATCGGCGAGCCTCGCCTCGAGCGGCAGCCCTTCGGCCGCGGCAATCCGGTTGATGACCACGACCATCTCGTCGTTGTCGGCGTTTCCCTCGACGTTGAACCAGGC
>JBAYQF010000163.1:0-4215 GCA_041677325.1 Methanoculleus sp. | reverse complement strand
GCTGGTCGACGTCGAAGGTGTTCGACTCGATCAGCTCCACAGGCGTGAATGGTGTTTCGCGGAACTTCCGGATCGTGAACGATGTGCCGCGGGGGGTGATCTCATCGCCGAACGTGAGCTGCAACCGTGAGCCGTCAGGAAGGGTCGCATCGACGAGAGGACTCCCAATGGAGACATGTTTTCCCGAGCGTTGGGCGAGCGTGATGGCAAGCGAGTTCAGGGCGGGTTCATCGAACCGGATCGTTGTCCGGATATTATGGTATTTCCGGTGGTACAGGAAGAGCGGGATCTGGACGCCGTCACAGGATATATCCTCGATCCAGGGATCCTTCATCAACCCATCGATACGCGACCATCCGAGGAAGTTGCGCTCGAGATAGTAACGGAGCCGGTAAATCGAAGTATCGGTGAGGGTGAGCCCGTACTCCTGAAATAACCCCTGTGCCTTCTCGGAGAGGACCACACGGCGGTCGGCGGCAAGGTCATGATCGTCGAGGATCAGGATATCGCGGAGATCCTCAAAGAGCCGTTCCAGGAGCTCGTACTCAAACTCCGAGAGCACCGGTTCGAAGAGGAAGTATTCGGCCAGATTGGTCTGTGTGTTACGGGCGATGACGGTTAGTGCGAGGCCTTCGGCGACCCAGTATCGTTCAAGTTCTTCATGAGCCGGGGGAAGAGCCGCATCCACGAGATGGCCGTGCACCGCAGGGTCATACCCTTCCAGGTCCCTGCCGGTCTTTCGGAAACAGAGGATCCGGTTCAGGAGAGGAGTCAGGGCAGAACGCTCTTCTTCCTGCGCGGCTGTGCTGCCATTGGAGATGTGCTCATACTCCCCCCCTTCATCATGCGATTCCTGGCGGTTACTCTGCATACTCTTGTCTGACCCCCACTCACTGAACCCGGGATCGCCAGCGGTAGGCAGGGGCTCCCAGGATAGTTTGCGATAGTAGGTTGTGGGGACGAGGATATTTATAAATCTGTGTTTTTTTCGTGGAAAGTGTCACCAGTAGCCGTAACTTCTCTGAAAATCAGATCGAACCAGAACACTTTAATCATTCTCTTCATATATGAGATATATCTATGCGCGACCGCCTCCAGATACGGATGCCGACGGGCATCGCCTCACTTGACCCTGTTCTGGAAGGGGGCGTTCCACCGGGATCGGCGGTTCTGCTCCTTGGTGAACACGGGGCCGGAAACGTTGAGTTTGTGCAGTCCTCGCTCATGCACCTCTCCCTGTTGAAGCGGAGCGGAACGACCGGAAAGCAGATCCAGCTCCCGAACACCCTGTCCTACGTGACGTTTACCCGGATGCGGGAGGATGTCCTGAAAGAGATGGCGCTCTCGTTCAACCCGGCCCTCTACGAACAGTTCGGGGAGGAGATCGTCTTCCATGACCTTTCGGAGCTGTACTTCGATGCAAGCATCGTCCCGCCGGACTGGTACTGTGCAGGAAGCATCATCGAACGTTTGCAGAGGAAGCAGCGCAGGGAGAACAGTGATATTCTCTCGGAACTCGCCCGGGTGCTCGGCGAGATCCCGGAAAACAGCCTGGTCGTCCTGGATTCGCTGACCGATATCGCACCGTCGCTTATGGAAGGGGTACGATGGAACGCATTCATCGCCTTCCTGCGCGGACTGCAGCAGATGACAAAACGCCGAAACACCACCATCTACCTGCTGCTCACATCCGGCATCCTGGAGAGGTCGCGGGAACTTGAGATCGCCGATTGTGTCGATGCCACGATCCTCTTTGGATGGGAGGATATGGGTGCGCAACGCCGGCAGAGGGCCATGTATTTCGAGCGGTTCCGCGGCGTGATGCCGCGCCTCGAGGAGAAGAGTCTGGTGAAGTTCGCCGTCTCGATCTCAGCAGCGGAGGGGCTTGAGGTGCGCAACATCAGGATGGTGGTATGATGGCGGGCAGGGTGAAGTTCGGGATCGTGGGCCTGGATGAGATGCTCGCAGGCGGCCTCCTCGACCGGAGCATCTGCACGATAATCGGCGCTTACGGCACCGGGAAGACAACGTTCGCCCTCCAGTTCGCCTATGAGGGGCTCCAGCAGGGCGAGAGAGTGATCTACATCAGCCTCAAGGAGCGGGAGGAGATACTCCAGGCCACGATGGCACAGAAAGGGTGGAAGACAGAAGATTTCGGCGACCGATTCTCTCTTCTCCGACTGGATCCGACCGACTTCAACCTTGCTATCAGTAGCATCAAGAGTGAACTTCCCGCTCTCATCAGGAGCACCGGGGCAACAAGGGTGATCATCGACCCGATATCCCTCTTCGAAGGGATCTTTGTGGATGAATCCGTCCGGCGCCGGGAGATGTTCAGGCTCACGGAAGTGATGCGGGACGAGAACTGTACGCTCCTGCTGACGAGCGAGGGGGGGACGGTAAACCGGGATGGGAGCACACACGGTCTTGTGGAATGCCTCTCGGACACGGTGATCCTCCTGCGCTACGTTCGTTCCCGGGGATTCACCGAGGTACACCTCACTATTGAAGTCGCAAAAATGCGCCGATCGGCTCATTCCCGGGAGATAAAACCGTTTGATATCCTTCAGGACGAGATCGTGGTATACTCAGAGGCAAGCCTGTTTTAACGGTTAACGGTGCAGAGACGGTAACCGCACTATATTTTGAGGGAGGGGGTGTGCGGGATGGTTTACCACCACTCCATCCATGAACCCATACCTGCGCCCGCTATGGCCTGTTTCGCGTGAGTCGACAGAGCCCGCCGTCTGATCAGAAGGGGTTGACAGGACCCCTTAGATCGTGATCCCGATGAGGTGGAGCAGGACAAGAACCAGTGCGCCGGGAAGTCCGCCGAGGGCGCATATGAGGATCGTCACCAGATTGATCTGGATATCAGGAGCGCCGAACCACGCGAGAACGCTAAAGTAATTCAGGAGCCAGAGCGTGATGAGTCCGGCCACGGCGTTGATGACAAGCGTCATGGCCTTCTTCATAAGGTAATAGAGTGTCGCGGCTATCGCGACCGCGAGAAGGATGGCAAGGATCTCTCCCATCATCTATTTACCAATGATCTGCTGGTTATTTAATCGTATTGATGGAATCATCAGGCGCCCTATGCGTCTTGAATCATTTCCAAGTCCGCCGATGCCTGCGAGCATCTCAAAGACATTCCCCGAGAGCATCGCTGTCCGGATAGGTTCGACCGGCTCCCCACCCTCCATCCAGAAGGGATTTGATATCTCAACGGAGAAGTCGCCGGAGAAGGGATTTGCGGTATGGGCGCCCACGACGTCGTGAACCCAGACCGCCCGTTCATCGCCGGGCTCTTTCACACGAGGGCCATCGATGAAGAGGTTGTGGAAACCGATGCCGGGCCCTCCTCCCCCGGAACGAACGGCGCTTCCCGTGCTCTCTTCACCGTAGCGATAGCCGGTCTTGAGATCGTAGGCGAACCGCCGGAGCACACCGCTCTCCACGAAGGCCAGGCGCCGGGTCGGGGTCCCTTCTGCATCGAAGGCCGCACTTCCAGGGCCTGGTGCAAACGGGTCGTCGTAGACGGAAAAGTGTTCATCGAATACCTGTTCATCGATTTTATCGGCAAGGAACGATCTTCCGGCCTTCACGTTCCGCCCGGAGAGGGCGGGGATAAGGACATGGCCGACGAGGCTTGCCGCAGCGATCGGGGAGAGGACGACGTCATAGCGCCCGGTCTCGATATCGCACCCGCCAATGGATCGCGCGGCAAGCGAGGCGGCCTGCTCGCCGACCGACCGTGCATCGATATCGGCGATGAACGGGGAGGCATCAAACTCATAGCCTGTGGATTGTTCTCGGATCGCCTCAAGAGAGACCGATGCCGATGTCCGCTCCATGTCGTAGAAGAGGCCGTTCGAGTTTGCGATCCCCATATATAACCGGGAGAGGGCAGCACCCCCGCCGACAACCGCCACCGGGTGCTCTGCTGCGCCGGCAAGGAGATCGCCGACCATCTTCGCCGTATCCTCCACTACGACAACGAGATTTTCATCGGCCGCAGAGGGTGTGCCCGCGAGATCGGCCGGTTTCGGAAGGCCGCCCCACTGTTGCGGGGTGGCGAGGCGGCGGCTCGCGAGCGCCGCATCCAGACATTCCCTCCACCGGCCGGGGTCGCCGGTGCTCGATACTCCTATCCGCCCTCCATGGATAACCCGGACGGTCATGCTCCATGATCCGGACTCCTCTGCAACACCGATG
>JBAYQF010000162.1:0-4226 GCA_041677325.1 Methanoculleus sp. | reverse complement strand
CTGTGCGGATCTCGGTTGCATGAGTCTCTGCGAAGTCAAACGACGATGTCATCACCTGCGAGACCATGATGCCCCGCCCGAAGAGGTTGTAGCGCTTCATGTCCCGGGTGAGGAGTTCCTCCTTTGAGAGGGCATCGAGATCCATGCCCTTCCGGATCAGTTCCGGCCCGAACTCGGCTGGATCGACTCCGGCGATCTTCGCGAGATATTCAGCCGTCCGAAGATCGACGGACGTGGTCGTCGAGAGTTTCATCACCATCGTATCCGAGAGTATCCCGGAAAGGAGGAGCCCGGCGGTCGATGGCGTGGGTTCCACGCCCGTCTCGATGAACTTGTTTGCCACGATCGTAGACGTCGATCCCACGGGATCGTTGAGGAACTTCACCGGTTTCAGGGTGGAGATCGCGCCCAGACGGTGATGATCGATGATCTCAAGGATATCCGCCTGCTCGATCCCGTCGACGGCCTGGGAGTACTCGTTATGGTCGAGGAGGATCACCGATTTCTGGACGTCTTGCATCAGCGTCGTCCGGGAGATAAGTCCGATATGGCGTCTATCCTCCTCAATGACACAGGCCGTTCTGAACTTGGAGTTCGAGACGACCCCTTTTGCGTACTCGAGGGAATCGTCCAGCCGCACCGTGGGGATATCGGTCTCCATGATCATGCGCGCCGGGAGGGAGAGGCTGATCATCTTGCCGACGCTGAACGCATCAAGCGTCGTCGCAAGCACTGAAGCGCCTCTTGCCCGTGCGGCGTCGATCACCCGCTCGCCCACCGGTGCTCCTTCGGCGATGATGAGCGCGGCGACCCCTGCCGATATCAAAGCAAGCTGAGCGGGTTCGTTATCCCCGACGATCGCGATATCCTCCGGTGTCATCCTCGAGAGGGTGACGTGCAGGGCATCGATGACGGTGTAGACTCGCCCTTCCCCGAGCGTCTCACGCGACGGGACGACCGTCCGGGCATCCAGGATGCGGGCGAGGGTCTCAAGCGGCATAGGGACGAGCGATAACTGTTCGCGGGGGTTCTTCCGGACATATGCTCGAGCGAGACCATACTCGCTGACGAGGCCGAGCAGGGTCTCATCCTCGTCTGTGATCGGCATGTTCCGCATATCGTAGGTGTCCATCAGGTCGGCGACATCGATCGCCGGGACGTCCTGGCGGACGCTCCGGGTATCGAGCGGTATATCCGAGACAGAGGGTTCGACGCTTGCTACGTAGATTGGAGCCTCAACACCGAACGTCTCGAGTGCAAACCGCGTTTCCGCGTTCACTTCCCCACATCGGGCGGCGATATACTTTCCCGACTCGGCACGGTTGCGGAGTTCGGCATAACCGATAACACTGCAGATGCTGTCGGTATCGGGCTGTCTGTGGCCGATGATGATGATCTTGTTCTGTCCCATGCTCTCCTCGGTTTTCCGGCAGGAAGCCGGTTGTCGTGAGAAGTATCGTCTTCTGTCATCAAAGGCTTTGTGTCGGGTATTCGGAGAAATGTTGAAGTAGGGGTTCTCTCCACTTTTTTGTGTGGGAACCATCCGCCCCGTATCCATTGCTCTCCTGATGCCTGATGATACAGGGACTGTCACGGTCGTTGCCCGGAGGCGGCGATGAACGGCGAACCTCTCCTCCTCTTTGAGGAGGTCAGCAAGATCTATCCACTCCCGGCAGGTGATGTCGTGGCGCTCGACCGCATCTCCCTTATCGTTGATCCAGGCGAGTTCATCGCCGTGATGGGCCCTTCCGGGTCGGGAAAGTCGACGCTCCTGAACATGATGGGCTGCCTCGATGTCCCGACCTCCGGGAAGATCTACCTCTCCGGGCAGGAGATCTCGGGGATGAACGACGACGATCTCACCCGCCTCCGGCGCGATCGCATCGGTTTTGTCTTCCAGCAGTTTAACCTCGTTCCGCTTCTCTCCGCGATCGAGAATGTCGAGTTCCCCCTCCTCCTCACCGCCGGCCCAGAAGAGAGTCGACGGCGGGCAGTCGAGGTCCTGCGAGCGGTGCACCTCGATGACGCTCTCTTTACCCACAGGCCGTCCGAACTCTCGGGCGGCGAGCAGCAGCGTGTGGCGATCGCCCGCGCGCTCGTCAACGATCCCGACCTGCTCCTCTGCGACGAACCGACTGGAAACCTGGACAGAAAGACCGGGACCGCGATCATGGAACTCCTCGCGGTGGAGAATCGGAAGGGTAAGACGGTCGTCATCGTCACCCACGATCCCGAAGTCGCCGCATATGCCCGTCGCACGATTCGGATCGTGGATGGGAGGGTGGCATAGTGTTCTTCTCGTTTGCAGCCCGTAACCTCAGGCGGCACTGGATACGTTCGGCGCTCTCGATCATCGGGATCTTCATCGGTGTCGTCGCCATCGCTTCCCTGGGCATCATGGGGAACAGTATCAACCTCCTTGTCGCGAACGTCATCACCGACGTCGGGGATACTGTCGTTGTCACGCCGCACACAGCATTCGGCGGGACATTCGCCGGAGATCCGCGGGCGGTCGTGGATGCCTGCATCCCCCGCCGCGAGGTCGAGGAGATCCGGAGGGCCGCAAACCCGCACCGGACGATCCCGGTGCTCCAGGGGGCGGATGAGGTTGAGTTCAGCCGGGGCAGGAGCGGGTATGCCCGGATCATCGGGCTTGCACCGGACGACATCCCTATCCTTCTCAATGTGGTGGAAGGGCAGCACCTCCGCCGGAATCAGGTGGGCGCGCTGGTCGGCATCCATCTGGCACGTGAATACGGCATAGGGCCGGGTTCAAGGATCGCGATCGGAGGTGAGGATGTCCGGGTGGCGGGCGTGCTTGCGGAGCGGGGGATGGGGTTCGATATCAACCCCGATTATGCTATCGTCGTTCCCGACGGCTGGTACGAGAGCCATTTCGGGACGAAAGACTCCTACCCGATGGTCATCGTCCGGGTCGGGAACGTCGATGAGATCGATGCCGTAAAGGATGCCATTGAGAACCGGCTCAATCGGCGCGATACGGTGGTCGACGTGGTCGACTCTCGTGAGATGCTCGGGCAGTACGAGGGCGTTTATGACCAGATCACACGGTTTCTCCTCGGTATTGGTGCGATTGCTCTCATTGTCGCCGCCGTCAACATACTGAACGTCATGTACATCTCCGTGACCGAGCGCATCAGGGAGATCGGTGTCATGAGAAGCATCGGGGCGCTACGCCGGGAGATCCTCCGGATGTTCCTGTACGAGGCGATGATCCTCGGGTTCATCGGGAGCATCATCGGCGGTGCCCTGAGTGCAGTATTCGGTTACCTGATCAGCGTCGCTGCGATCGAGATCACCACGGCCGGAACAACCCTCGGCGAGAACTTCATGGTGTTCGATCAGACCGCGATCGGGTTCATCATCTTCGGGATGGTGTTCGGTATCGGAACGAGTATCGCCGCCGGGTTCTACCCGGCGTGGAAGGCGTCAAACCTCGCACCGATCGATGCGATGAGGCAGAGGTAGGGGGTGGCAAGACTGCTATTCATCGATCTCGCGGTGCGTAACCTCAGGCGGCACAAAGTCCGGTCGGTCCTCGCAACGGTCGGTATAATAATCGGCGTCGTCGCCATCGCCTCTCTTGGCATCATGGGCAGCAGCCTCTCGACGCTTGTCGGGGGCATGATCTCGGATGTGAGCGACACCATTCTCGTCACTCCCCATCTCGCGGCATCGAGCGGCAACCCGTTCGATCCCAGAGATACCCTTGCGGCGAGCATTTCCTCAAAAAACGTGGGGCTGATCGAGAGGGCCGCAGGAGAGCACCGCGCCGTCCCCATGATCGTCGGATCGGATCGGTTGCGGGTGCGCGATGAGAGCGGTTATGCGACGATATATGCTATGCCCGCGGCCGATATCCCGTTCCTGCTCGAGCTTGAAGCAGGGCTCTACCCGCAAGGCAGATCCTCCGGTGTGATGGTGGGCTCGCTCCTTGCCGGTGAGTTCAATCTCCACCCCGGGAGCCGCATTGAGGTCGGGGGCGAGAGCGTCCGGGTAGTGGGGGTCGCAGCGGAGCGAGGAATGGGCATCGACATAAATCCCGACTACGCCGTCGTAGTAACAGAAACCTGGTACACGGAGCGGTACGGGCCGCAAGATTACAACCGGGTCGTCGTGAAGATCGGCGATCTCTCGGAGATCGAGGAGGTTAAGGCCGCCATCGACCAGCAGGTCAACCTCAGAAAAGAGGTCGTGGATATCAT
>JBAYQF010000161.1:0-4232 GCA_041677325.1 Methanoculleus sp. | reverse complement strand
CATGCCGATCTCGCAGCACGGCTCGCTGCCGCCGCCGAACGCCGCGGCAAGTGCCCGCATCCCGGAGGATATGCCGAGCACCGGGCGCTCAAACGCCGTGAGCCACCGGAACAGTTCCGGGCGCTCCATATATCCTGTATCCCTCAGCGCCGTGCCGCAGAGGATCACCGCATCCGCACCCTCACGTTCCGGTGCGCCGACGGCGGTATGGTGCCGGGTTGTAAACGGCACTCCTGCCTCCCGGAGAATCCGCTCGACCGGTGCGACGAACTCGGCCCGTGAGAGCGAACCGTCCCGGTAGCAGAGGTCGATAACCAGGATCATTTTTCCACCAGCCTCGCGCGCCCGATCTGCAGAACGCCGTTATGGTTCCGGTAGACCTTCGATGTTTCCTCGATCGCTATCCGGTGTGTGAAGAACGGGGCATCGATGACGAACGTCTCGAACTCCCCTCCCTCGCCGGTGAGGGTGACGTGGTATTTCCCGGCTATCGTCCGGAGTTCGTCAAGGGTGCGGCGATCGATCTCCCTCCCGAGCCAGGATTCGTCGAAGGGAGAGGAGAAGACGCCCACGATGATGGTCCTGAAACCGGCATCGATCAGTTCTTCCATGTAGGGTTCCTGGTCGGCGAGCCAGAGCGGGTTGAAACACCAGAGTCCCAGTTCATGGCAGATCCGCTGGACCCGTGTTGCCTGGTAGACCGAGAGGATCGCCCCGGTAACGACCCCTTCGATCCCGTATTGCTCCCGTGCGGCGATGAGCGCTCGTTTGAGGTCGAAGAGTTCCTCTTCCTTCTCCCCTGCCGTCTCAACCTCCACGAGAGGGAGTCCTGCCGCCTCCGCCTGCAGTGCGGCGAGGTGGATGTTTGGAGTATGGAACATGTAGCTCTCCGGGTTTCTGGAGACGATCGTTATGAGACAGGCTACCTCCTCCTGTTGCATCGCCTTCCAGCAGATGAAGAGGGAGTCCTTCCCGCCGGAGAAGAGCACGCCGAGTTTCATGGTTAATGATCTCGTGTTGGGCACGATAACCCCTGCGGCGGCGCCGGAAGCGGGAGGGGGCGGGGTCTGGCCCGCCGGCGGTGCTGCCTGCATGATCCCCGGCTCGCTGCCACCCGGGGATCAGGGTTATATGCTGTTGAGTCATCACCCGGGATATATCAGGAGGTTTTACCATGGTGAAGGTTAGACGGCACCAGGAGGACGAGATCGATGTGGTGGTTGATTGCATCCTGGTGAACTACCAGGGAGATCCGGGGTCACGCGGCCGCATCATCCATGCAATCCTTGAGTGGGCGGAAGAGCACCCGGACGAGTGGAACAAACTGCAGGAACGCTGCCAGCAGCATCACGAAGCGCTGGTGTAAGCCCCGGGAACACCATCTCATCTCTCTTCTCGAACCGGATGGGCGGGGTCGCCCGTGCCCGGTGTTGCAACGGCTCTGCTCCGGAGAACAATACTGGATAGAACGTTTGAAAAGCGGATGCGAGGGGTGAGATTCGAACTCACGAACTCCTACGAGACCAGGCCCTCAACCTGGCGCCTTTGACCTGGCTTGGCAACCCTCGCGTGGGTATGCACGAACGGAGGCGAATGATGCCCCGTTTACCTTATTTAATCTGTTGTCATACATGAAATACCTTTGTGCGAGGCTCCAGCGAAGAGGGGGGGCACCCTCACCTGCAAACCGGGGCAATTATGGGGCTGCTGGTGTCCCCGGAGTGGGTTTGAGCACCCGGCCATAGTGCACAATCTTGTCGTGGGTATCCCGGACTCGGAAGACACCTTCTTATGGCAATGTGAGGGCGCTCCCGGATTGAGAACCCCTCCGCCGGAGCTCAATACCGCCCCTTATTTGTGCGGGCAGGATAAAACTCTCAAGTATCCGATAATCTGCACCGGGAGGGTGTTCTGGTTGATGGAACAGGGATATATCCATGTTTACACGGGCAACGGCAAAGGGAAGACGACTGCTGCGCTGGGGATGGCGCTCCGGTGCATCTGTGCCGGCAAACGGGTCTTCTTTGGCCAGTTCATCAAGGATTGGGAGTATAGCGAACTGAGAGCGGGAGAGTTCCTCCCCAACTTCGAGATCGTCCAGTTCGGGCGCGGATGTTTCATTGACCGCAGCCCGGAGGAAAAAGACCGCGTGGCCGCCTGCGAAGGGCTTACCCGGTGCGACCTGGTTCTGCAGTCCGGCGAGTATGATCTGGTGGTGCTCGACGAGGTCAACGTGGCGCTCTTCTACAACCTTCTTGATGCAGCCGATCTGATCGAGGTGCTGGAGAGGAGGGATCCTCGTGTCGAGGTGGTGCTCACCGGGAGGTATGCGCCGGAGGAGGTGCTCGATGCTGCAGATCTGGTTACCGAGATGAGAGAGGTCAAACATTACTACAATGCGGGAGTGGGAGCCCGTCCGGGAATCGAGCGCTGATCGCTCCGGGCAGGCGGGGTGATGCCCAAACCTCACGATACGGCATATGGTATATATGAAACGGCCGCCAAACCTGGAGCCACGGATGAATACCATAGAAAACATAGGTGCCTATACCGATCGACTACGCAAGACCGCCCTCGATATGGGCGCGGATCTCTTTGGGGTCACCGATGTACAGTGTTTCGAAGACCCCGAGTACACGGGCAACAGCCCTCTGGACATCATGGAGGATGCCCGTTCGGTGCTCGTCCTCGGCGTTGCGGTCCCGCGAGGCTCGATCGAGAGCCTGCCGCGGGGCAGGGCAGAGTACACCAACACCCTGATGGCGGGCACGGCGACGATCCGGGTGATCGCCTACCGGCTGGCCCGGATGATCGAGAAAGAGGGCTACAAAGCCACGATCGTCCCGACGGAGGGGAGCGAGTTCGGGTACTGGTACGCGGATCGCGAGACACTCATGGCGGGGATGTCCATCAAGTACGCGGCGTACCGTGCAGGGCTCGGGAACTACGGGCTGAACCACCTCCTTATCACGGATGAGTTCGGCACCCGGGTCAGGATGACCGCCATCCTCACGGATGCTCCTCTCAAGGGGCCGGAAGGCCCCCGACGGCCGCTTCTGAACGAGGACTGCAAGGACTGCATGAAGTGCGTCGAGGCCTGCCCGGCTGCGGCGTTCACTGCCGACGGAGCTATCCACCGGCAGCGGTGCGCCGAATACATGTTCCAGGTGCTCGGTGGGCTCCGGTGCGGCCTCTGCATCAAGGCCTGTCCGAAGTGATGAGCATGTCCGCCGGGGAAGGTAGTGGCTGTTGTCGCCTAAATTTATGGTAGTGCTCTAACTTACAACTGAATAGAATAGGTTAAAAACTCCCTCCATGTCCAGACGTGATCGGTAATACTTTCCCGCATCGCCGCAGTGGTGCCCCTCTTTGCGTCGATGAAGTTGCTCGCGAACTGAAACATGTTCATTGCCCCGACATACGCCGCGATCTTTTTTGTGAACGATGCTGTCTTCCTCCCGAACCGGCTGATCCTCTGGCGAATTTTGTTATTGTAGCCTTCAACGATCGAGGTCGAGATTGCCTCGTATGCTGGATTTCCCCAGATGACTTCCCGGATCACGGCAACCAGGCAATTTCCCTCCCGCTGTTTGATCACCTGACCGTAGTCAATACAGGGTTCGCAGTATAACTGTGCCAGAGCCTCGCGATACTGCGGATTCCCGTCAGTTGCAACGACAACCGGCGCAGATGGCGTGGGTAACGGGAGCCTTTCAAATACCCGAGCGAGGAAATGTGTGCACGTTTCTTCCGTTCGTTTTCCGCCGCAATACGCGATGATGAACCCCGAGCAGTTCTTGACAGCAAGGTATGTCCACCATTCGCCGCGCTCTCGGTCTTTCAGTCCGTTACACTGTTTGTTTTTTTTGGACGAAGGTCCAGAGTTCGTCCAGTTCGACTCGTCCGGGGGAGAGGCCCCGCTGAAAGAGGTCGCTCAAGACTTCGGCATGCTCGCCGATCAACCGGTAATACCGGATAATAGTCCCCTGATGGTGGCCAGTTACCCGCGAAACACCGCGGATCGAGGTTTTTTCCATGCTGTGCTTGCAGATGAGTTCAACCTCTTTCCTGTCCAGACGGGAGTTGTAGAGAGGAGTGTTTTTCGTCTCGACGAAGTACTTCCGGCAGCGTTTGCAGAAATATTGCTGGTTTCCTGCACAATTTCTCCCATTCTTGACGATATCTTTTCCTTCCTCGATCAGAAAGAACTCACACGCTGGATTCTGACATGT
>JBAYQF010000160.1:0-4285 GCA_041677325.1 Methanoculleus sp. | reverse complement strand
GAAGTTCAGAGGCGGTGAACCGCGAGGGATCGCCCGGCCGCCACGCGCCGGCAACACCCCTCACGGGCTCCGCCGGATCGGGTGGCTGTTCCTGTCGCCCCGTCCGATACCCTTGTAGATGAACCCTGCGCGGATGAACACCCCCGGGTCGATGATGTTCCTGCCGTCGACGATGACGGGGTGCTCCTTCCCCGACAACTCCTTCACCCGCGCCGGATCGAGGGAGGCATAGTGGTGGTGAGCCGTGAAGATGGTGACGACATCCGCTCCTGCGAGCGTTTCCTCCAGGTCGTGCGATAGCTCAAGCCCCGGGTAGCCGTCGACGAACGGGTCGTGAACCCGGACCGTTGCCCCCGCCTCCTCCATCGCCGCGAGATAAGGCTCTGCGGGGGTGTTTCTGGTATCATCGGAGTTCTGGATGAACGCCCAGCCGAGGAGCGCAACGGTCGCGCCCTCCACCCTCTTCCCCGCCCGCCTGAGCCCCTCGGTGGTCAGGTGGACCATATGGCGGGGCATGAACTCGTTGATCGCCCGCGCGACGCCGAAGATCGACTCCGCCCCGTGCGGGTACCAGAGGTCGCCACCGAGAACCTGCGCGCCTCGTTCGAGGTGCCATGAGTCCTTCGTCAGACAGTGGCCGCCGACCCCGGCGCCCGGCCAGAGGATCGCCCGGGTGATCCCCTCGCCCTTGAGGGAGTCGATCCCCGCCCGTACGTCGTAGACGTTGACCCCCATCGCCTCACAGTGCAGCGCAAGTTGATTTACGGCGGCGATCTGGAGGTCGCGAAAGGCGTTCTCGGCGGTCTTCGTCACCTCGGCCGCGGTCGCGCTCATCGGTATGATCTGCCCTGTTGTGAGGACCGGCCGGTAGAGTTCGGTTGCGCGCGTCGTCGAGATCCCATCGATCCCGCCGACGATCCGGTCGTGTTCGCGGATGTTTTTGAGCAACCGCCCGACCATCACCCGTTCGGGGGCGTGGGCGAGGGCGAAATCCTCGCCGGCGATGAATCCGGACTCTTCTTCAAGGATATCGCGGGCCATGTGCTCGGTCGTCCCGGGCGTGACGGTCGACTCGAGGACCACGAGCGCCCCTCTGGTGATATGCCGTCCGACGTTCCGGAGCCCCTCGATCAGGGCTGAGAAATCAGGTATAAGATCTTTTGGATCCGCAAACGGCGTCTGGATCGCAAGCGTCACCGCATCGCACCCCGCGATCTCCGAGAAGTCCGGGGTACACCGGAACTTCCCTGCATCGACGACTCTTTTGAGCAGTTCGGGAAGTCCCGGCTCCTCACCCTTCAGCGGCGACTCGCCGCGGTTCAGCATATCGATCTTGTAGCCCGATGACGGAGAGGCTCGCTGGAACCCGAGAACAGACTCGAACTCAGGGGCATCCGCAAAGAGCACCGCAGCGGGGATGCCGACATAGCCCATTCCGACGACGCCGATCTTTTTGATCGGCCCTCGCTCATCGATGAACGTCTGTAGTTTCTCGTTCATGCAAAACACCGCGCAACATCCTCGCAGATCTCCATGTTCAGCAGTGCCTGTGCAGGGTTGATCGGGAACTCCCGGCCCCGCGCCACACAGTCGAGGAACGTCGAAAGTTCGAGTTTCAAGGGTTCTTGCTTGTTCACGAGCACCTTTTCGATGATGTTTTCCTGGACATAACGCTCATTCTCGACCGCATACTGTCCCGGTTTTCTGTGGATGTAGATCTCCTGGGCCATGAAATCCCCCTCGATGGTGAACTCCTCCTCTTCGATGTAGATCATCCGGATCTTCTTCGACGACTTTCTGCTTGCGGAGAGGTAGACCGTCGTATCGCCAAACGAGAACAATGCGCTACAGACGTCCCTGTTACCGCTTCCGGCAAGGCGGTAGCCGCCGTCAGGGATGAGGACGTTACGCATGATATCCACGTCATGGATCATCAGGTCCTCGACGACCGAGGAACCGCTCACCCGGGACGACGCCGGGTTGTGCCGTTTCATCTCGATGTAGAGGGGGTTACGGATGATCTTCTTGATCTCGGGGATGATCGGGTTGAACCGTTCGATATGCCCGACACCGGCAACGAGCCCATCAGGGATCCCTGCGATAAGCCTTTTTGCTTCATCCGTCGTCGCACAGATCGGTTTTTCGATGAGGAGCGGCACCCCGGCGTCAAGCACCGCCTCCGCAACCGCGAAATGGTAGGGCGTCGGGACGCAGACGCTCACCGCATCCACAGAGCCGAGCAGATCGTCGATGGTCGGTGAGACCGTCGCCCCGAAGGCCCCGGCAAGGTCGTGGGCCGCTTTTTCATTGAGATCGTACAGGTAGAGCGAGTCCACCACTTTCAACTCCGAATATACGCGGGCGTGATTTCTGCCCATCGTCCCGACACCGATTACCCCTGCATCCACGACATCACCATCGATCGTACTGTTCTCCCGTAAGCGCTGAACTATCGTACGTACTATATGCACGCCGCGTTGCTATGACGGTATCGGGCAACAATCCTGGAAAGAGAGGAGAGACGATCCGTCTACCCTCCCGGTTCGCCCGAACAGACAGGGCGTCCGCAGCAGTTGACAACCAATAAAGCCTTTCAGGGCAAAACCAATGCTCGTGTTCCACCCCTCCCGGTATCTTGCCCGCATTATGCGCATCAGCCCCATCCAGCGCCAGAGCGCTATCAGCCTCGCCTCGACGCTGGGGCTTACCGCAATCGGGTTCCTCTCCACGATGTACTTCGCCCATACGGTAGGGCCTGCGATACTGGGCGCATACTTCCTCTTTGTTGCGTATTTCAGCGTGTTCAACCTGATCGGGGACGGCGGGTTCGGGAGCGCCGCGGTGAAACGGATCAGCGAGGGGGAAGACCAGAACGCATACTTCACCGCGTTCGCCCTCCTCCGAGTGGTTCTGACAGTCGTCTCGGTGGGGTTCCTCCTCATCATACAACCTTACCTCGTCAAACTCACCTCGTCAGGGATGTTCACCTGGCTGGTTCTCGCGCTGGTCGTCAGCACCTTCACGAACATCGCCTCAAACAGCGTCTACGGGAGAGGCAAGGTCGGTATCAGCCAGATTGGCAACCTGGTCGATAACCTGACCCGGATAAGCATCCAGGTCGCTGCAATCGCCCTCGGCTTTGGTCTTGCCGGTCTTGCCGGCGGGTTCGTCGCCGGACTCATTGCGGCGGGCCTCTTCAACCTCCGGTTCCTCGATCTGGTCTTCGCCCCATTTCGCCGATCACACATCGTAAGCCTCTTTACGTTCTCGTTCTGGATCTTTCTCAGCGCAAGCGGTTACATCGTATTTGCGTATGCCGACACCATCATGATCGGCTACTTCATGACCGAGGCCGATGTCGGCATATACCGTGTTGCCCTCCAGCTCACGTCGATTGCGGCATTCATCGCTCTAGCGCTCCACACCACCCTCTATCCGAAGATCAGTTACTGGGGAAAACAGGGCGATCTCGCCCCTGTGGAGTCTGCGCTTGCCCGCGCCTTCACCTACTCGCTCCTGCTCGCGGTCCCGGTCGTTATCGGGGGCTGGCTCCTCGGCGAGCGCCTCCTCTACTTCTTCTACGGCGAGTCGTTCACTGCCGGGGCAGGGGCTCTTGCGATACTCCTGCTCGTCCAGGTGGCAAACGTCTTCATGTATCTTCAGACGATGTGCTTGAACGCTCTCGACCGGCCGCGCGACTCGTTCCGGGTGACGGCGATCGCGGTCACGGCCAATATCGTGCTGAACCTCTACCTCATCCCGGCATACGGCATCGTCGGGGCATCGGCGGCGACGCTCGCCACCATGGTGCTGAACGCAGTGCTGGCTCACCACGCCCTCTCCCGGAGCATCCGCGTGCGTATAGAACCCCGGGCAGTGGGGTGTATCGTCTTCGCCGCATCCATCATGGCGGTGGTCGTCGTGGTCTACTCGCTTGCCATCCCCCTCACGAACGTCTTCGCCGTTCTCGGGGCGATCGCGCTCGGCGGGCTCGTCTACATCCTGTTCCTCTTCAGGATCGACCGGAGCATCCGCGATGAACTGAAGGAGCTGGTCATGAGTCTCGGCATCCCCTGGCCGGCCCTGCTCTGAGGTCGAGCGCGGCCCCCGTCTGGTTAAAATAGTAGATGCTGCAATGTGCGGCTATACCCGGAGGGGATGATGAAGAAAGAGGTTCGTGAACTGCAGACCCGGGAGTTCCAGCTTGCAGAGACGGTCTGGAAACACTACCGCGGCCAGAAGGCCGATGCGGCGCGGGAGAGGATATTCGGCGCTTTTGTCGATG
>JBAYQF010000159.1:0-4321 GCA_041677325.1 Methanoculleus sp. | reverse complement strand
GACGGTCGCCATCGGGTTCATGTACGCCGAAGGCTACCTCCACCAGCATATGGAGGCGGACGGGTGGCAGAAGAACGTCGCGGAGATCCTGGATCGCGACGCTGCGCCGGTCCTCAGGGTGACCGGCGACGGGGGAGAGCAGCTCGTGGTGCAGGTCCCCCTGATCGATCCCCCCATCTACGTCGCGGTCTGGAAGGTGCAGGTGGGACGGGTCCCGCTCTACCTCCTCGACACTCATATCGACCAGAACCTCCCTGAGAACCGGAGTATCTCCCATCGCCTCTACTTAAAGGAACTTGAATGCCGGCTCCGGCAGGAGGTGGTGCTCGGTATCGGCGGCCGGAAGGTCCTCCATGCCCTGGGCATAGAGTACTCGGCGATGCACCTGAACGAGGGCCACTCGGCGTTCGCTATCCTTGAACGCTTCCGGGAGCGCCTTGATGCAGGGATGCCACCCGATGAGGCGCGAGAGCAGGTCCGCGGAACCACGGTCTTCACCACCCATACCCCCGTCCCGGCCGCCCATGACGTCTTCCCCGAAGATCTTATGGCAAAATACTTCCGGAACTACTGTCCTTCGCTCGATCTCACCTGGGACGAGTTCATGGCGCTCGGGGCGGATCCGCACAATCCCGGTGCCGGGTTCAACATGACCGCCTTTGCCCTCCGGATGAGCCTCTTTCATAACGGCGTCTCAAAGAAGCATGGGGAGATTGCCAGGGAGATGTGGCAGCCTCTCTGGCCGTCTCTCCCTCCCCAGAAGGTCCCGATCGACGCCATCACAAACGGTGTCCATATGCCCTCATGGCTGAACCACCGGATCGAGGGACTCTTCGACCGCTACATGGATGTGGTCTACCCGAACTGGAGGGAAGACTACGACAACCCGATCGTCTGGGAGGTGATCGATGAGATCCCGGACGGCGAGCTCTGGGGCGAACACCAGTGGCTGAAGATGAAACTCTTTGCCCGCCTCCGGGAGCGCAAGCGCCTGAAGTGGGCGGGGCTCCGGGGGGAGCCCGAAAACCTTGCCGCTGAAGGGTTGATGCTCGATACATCGACCCTGACGATAGGGTTTGCCCGCCGGTTTGCCGAGTACAAACGTGCCGATCTCATCTTTGAAGACCTGGATCGGATCGACAGGATCGTGAACAACCGCTGGAGGCCGGTGCAGTTCATCTTCGCCGGGAAGGCTCATCCGGCGGACGAGACGGGCAAACGTATCCTGCAAAAAATCTATCAGTATGCTCAGGATCCCCGGTTCGGAGGCCGGATCGCATTTATTGAAGATTACAGCGAGCAGCTGGCGCGTTACATGGTTCACGGGGTCGATGTCTGGATGAACACCCCCGTCCCGCTCATGGAGGCGAGCGGCACGAGCGGCATGAAGGCGGGGATGAACGGGGTGCTGAACCTCTCGGTCCTGGATGGGTGGTGGGTCGAGGGGTACAACGGCAGGAACGGATGGGCTCTCGAGGGCCACTCTCCCGCTGGTGGAGGTAACCGGAAGGACGCGAACATCGTCTATGATCTGATCGAGAACGAGATCGCGCCGCTCTACTACTCGCGGACGATGGACAACGTTCCGCACAGGTGGGTCAAGATGATGAAAGAGTCGATAAAGAGCATCGCTCCCGAGTACTGCTCCCTCCGGATGCTCAAGGATTACGTCAGGAACTACTATCCCTCCGTCTGCATGTATGCACCCGAACCCGGGAAACAACTGGCCGGCGCCGAGGGGGTCTGCCCTCCCGTCCCTGAACCCCGGATGCGGTGATACCGGAACAACCGGTTTCGGCAGGTTCATGTAACATCGGGACCTGACGTATCGGCATATGGGACTGTATCCGCCCTCGATACGGCCTGGAATAGGGGATGACTATCCGGGGTTCGTGGTATGCGGCAGGAGCCCCGGGGCATGATGGGTGATCGGGGCGCCGTGTGGCGGCGCATCGCCGCAGCGGTGGTTCTCCTTGCCGTGATCGCGATCATGCTCGGGGCGGCGCTCGCCGTCGGCACGGGGGTGATGCCGGAGTCTCCCGGGCTCGACCCTGCCGCCCTCTCCTTCCTCTTTGCCATCGGCATCGTCGCCGGGATCCTCGGCGGCCTCATCGGCGTCGGCGGATCGACGATCCTGCTCCCGATCATGTACTTCTATCTCGGGTTTCCCGAACCCGTCGCCGTCGGGACAGGACTCTTCGTGGTCATATTTACATCGCTCTCCGGGGCAGCCGGCCACTTTGCACGGGGGAATCTTGACCGCCGGGTGGCCGGCCGGATCGCTGTCGGCGGCCTTGTCGGGGTTCTCATCGGGTCCTGGCTCTTCTCCTTCCTCGTAGGCTATACCAACCTCCTCGGTCTCATCCTGGGGCTGGTCTTCCTCGTCCCATCCATCGGTATGATCCGGGAAGGGCTCCGGTCGCCCGATCGTCCGGAACCGGAGTGCATCGGGGGAACGTCTCCCGGCCACCACCTCTTCGGTGCCGGCGTCGGTATCCTGACCGGGGTCACCGGGCTCGGCGGCGGCTACGCCCTCGTCCCGGGGCTCCTCTACCTCTTCGGTGCGCCGGTCTGCGTCACGATGGGGACATCGCTTGCATCCATGATCCCGATGGCGATCGTGGGCGGCGGGATCAAACTCATCGAGGGGTATGTCGCCGTCGGGGCGGGCCTGGTCCTTGCGGCCGGGACCATCGCCGGAGCCCAGGTGGGGGCGGCGACGATCCGGCGGTTCCGCCCGGCGACCCTGAAACTGGTCTTCGGTCTCTACTTCCTCTACGCTGCAGCCCGGTTTATCGCAGAATTCTTCGGTATCTGGGTGCCGTGAGTCAAGGTTTTTAGCAGGCGGCCTCCCATACCTGATCATCGATACGGGTGGTGTCCCGGAGATGGAGTGGAAGGACGTTATCCCGGTCGTTGCGGGTGCGGTTGTGATCCTGGTTTTCGCTCTCGTAGTGAAACCCGCGCTCCTCGGGGATCCTGCCGGCCAGGACTCTCCCGGCCTCGCTTCACCCGTGTATGTCCCGCCCACACCGGTGCCGGCGCCGACGCCTTTCCCCGAGGATGGTCCGGTATATACCCGGAATTTCCGCTGGACGGCGATCGACGGCGGCGTCCATACGACGGAGGTCAGGATTCCGGAAGCGCTCTTCCACGCTCACCGGGAAACCCCACGGTTCAGCGATTATACTTCCTGGGGGCTGTATGCCCTTGCAGATGCCGACCGGCCGCTTCTCGAGGATCTCGCCCGCCGGATCTCGCCCCCGAGCGCCAACCCGGACGAGGGTTACCTTCGCCTGATGAACCTCGTCTTCTTCGTCCAGCAGATCCCTTACGATATGGACGACAACACGACCTCGTACATCGAGGGCACCCTCCCCCGTTACGCTATGTACATGAAGGACGGCGTCGAGTACCCGAAATATCCTGCCGAGATGCTCGTCGACGGGAGGGGAGACTGTGAAGATTCGGCCATCCTGATGGCGGGGCTCTTTGATGCCCTCGGCTACGATACGGTGCTGTTCCGGTACTCGGATCACATGGCCCTCGGCATCCGGATGAAGGAGTTCAACCCGTACTACGCGAAGTATACACCGAGATACTTCACGCATGACGGGCAGCATTATTATTACATCGAGGGAACGGGTTTTGAGAAACAGTATGTGTCGCCCCATTCCATTGCGGTCCAGGGGAAACCCTTTGCCATCGGAAACGCTGCCGGCACGGGCATCCCGAGCGTGCAATCCGAGACCCCGAAGATCGTCCCGCTCCGCTTCGTCCCCGAGCCCGGGGAGTACCATATCCGTCCTGCTCGCCTGCCCGCGGGGGGAGCGTGACGGGGATGGATCCCGGTAGCCCGAAACCCTCCGGCCTGAGGCTTCCGGGGATCTCGAACCTGAAGATCCCGAAACTCTCAAGACCGGTCATCGATCGGAAGCAGGCTCTTACCATTGCCGGGGTGACGATCGCCTTGATAGCGGTTCTCCTGGTCGGAGGATTCCTCGTTATGAGTTACCTGGAAAACCAGCAGGTTGCGGTGCTCCGCGGCCACATATCGGCATCGGAGGCCGATCTCTTCCAGGTTCACGGCAGGATCTCCGCGTACATGCAGACCCCTACGGACGATCTCCTGGCTGCCGGGTGTGATGACCGTATGCGGGAGTTTGCAGCAATCGCAAGGTACGGCAGGGATGTCACCGCCTACCACCGCCAGATCGTCGCGGCCGATATCGTTCCCGAAGCATACACCGGGGCGAAATCAGCCTATATCCAGGCGCTTGACAGCTTGAATAACGCGTTCTCTTTCTGGTTGTCGGCCGCG
>JBAYQF010000158.1:0-4329 GCA_041677325.1 Methanoculleus sp. | reverse complement strand
GTTCCAGTACGTCATCCGGCGGTTCCGGCGCAAGCACGAGGTCGACGCCATGATGGAGAAGATCGAACTCGTCCCCCGGGTCTTCGATATCCTCTACCTCGACGGCGAGACGCTGATGGATCGGCCTTTCTCCGAACGGCGGAAACTCCTCGAGGGGGCGCTTCGCGACCACGTCACCGGGCAGTTTCTGGCCGCCGACGTCGTCGCGGCGGAATCGGTCTATGATACGGCACTCGATCTCGGGCACGAGGGTGTGATGGTGAAGGTTCTCGATGCGCCCTACACCCCCGGTGTCCGGGGAAGGCTCTGGGTGAAGGTGAAGCCGGGCGTCGAGACGCTCGATCTCGCGGTCATCGGGGCGGAGTGGGGCGAGGGGCGGCGGGCCGGGACGTTCGGGTCGTTCCTGCTCGCGGTCCAGGACCAGGGCAGGTTCCTCCCGGTCGGGAAGGTGGCGACCGGGATCAACGACGAGACGCTCGCAGAACTCTACGCCCTCTTCAAGGAGAAGGTGATCGCCCGCTCAGGAAAGGAGGTGACGGTCGAGCCGGAGGTGGTCTTCGAGGTCGGCTACTCCGAACTCCAGACAAGCCCGAACTACGCGAGCGGCTACGCCCTCCGGTTCCCGCGGTTCGTCCGGGTGCGCGAGGACAAGAGCGTCGACGAGGTCGAGAGCCTCGATTCCCTCACGGAGCGCTACATCCGGCAGAGGAACGGGTCGGGTTCTTTTTAGAAGTCAAAGAGCGTTTTTTGCGTCGCCAGCTCCGGGATGAGTCTGCTGTGGGGGCGCCAGTGGGTGAACCCGATCAGCCGGGAGGCGAGAGCGGTCGCCTCTCCAATATCAGCGCATGCCGTTCTCTCGCCCCGCATGGCGTTTCGCGTCGCCTCCCGCACGACCCAGGTCCCGAGCGGCGCCCAGTACTCGCCGGTGACGTTTCGGAGGATGAGCGCCCGTGCCGAACGGCGCACGCCCTCCAGATGCTCCGCGACCGCGAGGCGCGCCGAGTAGTAGGCGCCCGCAAGCGGCGAGTAGCCGGACTTCGTGAGCCCTTCGCCGTCCACGGCGATCGTCTCGCTCCCGCCGCCCCAGAGCGACTGCTTCCCCCAGACCTCGATCATCTCGAACTTCCAGTCGCCGGGGATGAGGATGCAGACGATGTGGTTGCCGTAGAGCGACGCGGAATAGACCTCGATCCCGGAGAGCGGCGGATACCTCGCGATCTTCTTTACGAGCTGCTTTGAGACCGTATCGTCGACCGCCGTGATCGCCCACCGTGTGGGGACGACACGCCGCCTCTTCTCGCTCCCGAGGAGCCCGGCGGTGAGGAGCTGGGTGATCCGGTAGACGTCAATGCCGGAGGCACTGAGGATCCCGCAGGCGTCGGTCGCGCCGAGGTCGGTATCCGACGTCGCCCGGTCGACCGCCCGGTCCACCCGGGCGTTCCCGAGGACGTCCATATTCCGTATGGCACCGGTGAGCCCGACCGGAGCGATCGTCCCGTCGAACCGGAGGTCGAACGAGACGGGTTTTACGAACCTGACCTCGACGTCGAGCGGATTGCTTGAGAGCGCAATCTCCTGGATGCCCCCGGAAAGTCCCTGCGCCTCCCCGGCGCCGCGGATCGTCCGGGCACGGAGCCCCACGATATCCTCGATCCCGAGTCCCTGCGCCACCCAGTCCGGCGGATGGTCGGCATCGTCGATCATGAGCGGCCCCCCCGCGACCTTCGGGTAGCCGTAACTCCCGACAAAGACCGACGGCGCCGAGCCTTCATAGTGGTCGCTCTGCCGGACCGGGAGCCGGGCGTAGAACCGGCTCATGATCGGGCAGCGTTCGAGGCCGCAGAACCCTCTCCCCTTGCACTCGGCGCACTGCATACTCACTCCTCCCTGAGATCGAGGACGATCCGCACCCTTCCTGCAAGACTGCGGAGCGTCTCTTCGACCCACTCCTCCCAGCAATCCGCCAGGAGGTCGCGCCCCTCCGCAACCTCACGGCCGATATCATCGTCCCGACCGTCGAGAACCTCGACGACGACCGAGCCCGGGGCGAACCCCGGCGCCACGATCCCGTCGGCATCGCCATCGACAACCCCGAAGACGGGGACCCCTGCGTGAGAGCAGATATGCCCGCAGATGGCGGTGGTATCGTCGCCGACGGCGAGGACCCCGCAGACGTCCTCATCGATGCCGTCGTAGAGGGTGTGACCGCAGTGGTCGATGACCGCAACCCGGCCGCCGCGGACGGTCCGTCTTCCCTGACGGGGCGGGGTGCACCGCACCATCCCGCTCTTGCACCATGCCGTGCCGATATCCGGGGCGCCTGTCCGGAGGAGTTTCTCAAACCCATGGGGCTTCGGTTCAAGCCCCGAGATTGCCCGGAGGCTCCCACCGCCGCCCGCGAGGACAACCGTCTCCGCCGTCGCCGTCCCGACGACGATCCCGTTCACGAAGACCGCCTCCCCGCGGATGCACCCGCGGATCTCACGCATCCCCGCCCGCCGGGCGCCGCTGCTCTCCGCACAGCGGAGGGTGTAGCCCGTTCGCCGCGCAATATCTTCCGCGAGCGCCGCATCGCCGTGGTTCCAGCAGTAGACGGTATCACTCGAACACTCGATCTGGATGAGCCCGGAAAGCCGGGCGGAGACGAGTTCTCCGAATATACGGCCGGATTCCGGGGTTTTTCCCCGGTTGACCAGGCATGCCGGAGCGACCAGCGCGCCGAGCACCACGCTCGGCCGCTCGCCCGTGCAGACGACGGGAAGTCCCGATTCCTCGGCGGCCGTCCTGGCCATCACCCCCGCGACCAGCACCTGCCGGGGCGAGAGAAGGCCAATCAGCCGCCGGACATCCCCGGCATCGAAGGCCTCCGGGCCGTGCACCACCATGGCGAGGTTCATCGGGTACTCATCTCTCGGCGTGGATTATCAGACTGCCGTCACGACGAACTCTGCGTGGGGAGGTAGGGTATCAGGGAGGTGGCGAGTTTCGCGACGTTCATCGACTGCAGGATAACCTTGCCCGGCCCGGTCAGCGTGGCGAGGAAGAGCCCTTCGCCGCCGAAGAAGACGGTCTTGACGCCGCCGGCAAGCTGGATGTTGTAGTCGACGCTCTTCTCGAACCCGACGACGAGCCCCGTCTCGACCCTGACGACCTCGCCCGGCGCAAGCGTCATCTCCATGATATCACCGCAGCAGTGAAGGAACGCCATCCCCTTCCCGGAAAGCCGTTGGAGGATGAACCCCTCGCCGCCGAAGACCCCTGAGCGGAGGCGTTTCGTGAACGCTATATCGAGATCGACACCTGGCTCAGAGCAGAGAAATGCCGTCTTCTGGGCGATGAACTCGCCCTGTGCGAGGTCGAGCGTGAATATCTTTCCCGGGACGTTCCCGGCGAACGTGACGAACCCCTCACCGCCCCCGGGAGTGAACTCGGTCATGAAGAAACTCTCGCCGGTCGTTATCCGTTTGAGCCCTTTGAAGAGTCCTCCCTTCATATTGGTGGTCATCTGCATGTTCCCGCTCATGTTGACCATGGCGCCGGCCTCAGCGCAGGCCTTCTCACCCATGGCGAGGCGGAGAGTCACCATCTGGAGGTTGTCTCCGATGATCTCGTACTGCATACCAGAAGTATCTCCTATTCAGAATAGTTGGGTTTTTCTCTTCTTTCGCCGGAGATGAACGGCAGCTCTCGGGGAAACCCCAAACCGGTGCCGGGGCAGCCCCACCACAAGATATATCCTGTAGGAGTGTAATCTCTTCGCGTGAGATCAGGGCGCGCGGTGTATTCCGACGATACACCCATCGGGAACGTATATATCACGCATGAGGCCGTTCAGGCCGTCCTTGAGCGGCAAGGCGGCCGGTGTGCCGGATGCCGCGCCCCGCTCGACGCACGCTCGACACATTTCGATCTCCGGCGGCCGGCGATATGCGGCGGGCTTCGCACGCTTGGGAATCTTGAGGCGCTCTGCCTCACCTGCCACCGGGATCACATGCGCCGGATTCGGAAGCGACTTAGCAACCATCGGAATCCTCCCCTGAGACCATGACCTGCAGACAGCATACCCCGCAGACGGATGTATGGCGCTCGGCGACCATGCGGGCGGCAAGCGACCTCGTGGAACGGGTTGCGCCTCCCTCTCCCTCCTACGAATGGCGCTCTTCGACGATGCAGACGCTCGAGGCCGCCGTCACCCCCGGAACCACGGCCAACTTCGCGGTCACGTTCACGGTGACGACCCTCCTCATCCCCCGGATCCCGTACCGGCCGCTCGCGATGGCCGTCGGGTTTGCCGCCGGTTCGATCCTGCACTGATCACTTCATCTCTTC
>JBAYQF010000157.1:0-4344 GCA_041677325.1 Methanoculleus sp. | reverse complement strand
CAAGCGGTATATCGGCATTGACCGAGATGTTCCGGTAGCCATCATGGGCGGCGGTGACCACATAAGCCCTGTTCGTAGCAAGGTCTCTCTTGAGGATGCCCGCACCGTCGGTCACTCCGACGACCTGGTCATCGATGACGATGACCGCATCGGCCACCATATTCCGCCCAGAATCCTCCACGCGGATGGTCACGCTCGCCCGGTCATAATTGAGCCGGGCGATGACATCCTCCCCCTCCCCTGAGAACTGGCGCGCCTCACCCCAATCCGCATACCCGGGTGCCCGGATCTGGATATCATAGGTTCCCGCCGGAACGTTTACGAGCGTGAACCGGCCATACCCATCGGTCTTCCCCTTCAGCGTCCCATCGAAGTAGATCTCCGCCCCCTCTACCAGTTTTTCCGCCTCATTGAGTGCCATTATCGAGACGGAATATTTCGACTTCGAGAGCGGAACCGCAAGAAGAACATCGTCTACCTCAAGGTAACGGTTCTCCAGATACACCTGATAGTCAGGAGAGACAACCCTGAGCGAATACCGCTTCGCCCGCTCAAGATGGAGCGGCAGCCTGCCGTCGGCATCGGTCTCCCCGGCGCGCACGCTGTCGATATACACCTCTGCGCCCGGTATCGGAGCAGAGGTCTCAGCATCCCTGACCAGGATGGCCAGGAGGTTGCTGCTGAAGAGCCAGTACTGGACAACACGGTCGCTATTCTCCATCTGCACGGTCTTTGAGAGATCATGGTAGCCCGATGCGTGGATCTCGGCATTGTACAGCTCGCCCGCCTTCACCGGGAACCCCACGCTCCCTGAACTGTCGGTGATCCTCGACTCCGAGAGATCCTTACCCGTAACGCGCACAACAGCGCCGACAACTGGTTTTAAGGTCCCGGAATCGTAGAGTTCAAACTCAAGAATCCGATCTTCCCGGACCATGTTGACCTGGATGCGGGTCGCATCATAATCGGCGTAATTCACCCAGTTCCGGTAACCGTTCCGGACGATCTTCAGGCTTAGATCCTTTGTTCCAGCGTGAACATAGGAGTATGTTCCATCCGATGCAGTGCTTCCCACATAGTCGCCATTGACGTATATGGAAGCATCGGCAAGCGCACTGCCGGTCTTCTCATCGGCCACACTGATGCGCAGGGTGACCGCCTGCGCAGTGCAGCAAAGGAGAGCGCAGGAGATGAGAAGGGCTATGATGAGGCGGCGATCCATCATGATGGAGTATACTGTGGCTAAAAATTTGAGTGCTTCGGTTCACATCCACCGCTCGGCCGGGATACGTTCAATAACCATCCCCTCCACAAGTACCGGCATCAGCGTCCGGCCGACCTCAATTGCACGATCGAGACGCCATTCCCGCTCCGCGTAGATGGTGAAGATGGGATCGCCCTTTCGGACCCGGGAACCCTTCTTTGCGTGGATGAACAACCCCGCGCCGTGGTCATAGGGAGAACCCGCGAGACGGGCGAGGGTGATGAGCGCACTGTTGTTCAGCTCGATGACATAACCGTCCTGCGGCGCACGGACATCGAATTTGTACTCTCCCGGGACGATATCAGTGGATTTTACCGTCGGATCGCCGCCCTGGATCTCGATGATCTGGCGCATCTTCTCCAGCGCCTTGCCGCTCCGGAGGATATCGGCGGCCACCTCGACACCCCTGCCATATGCAGCCTTCCCGGCCATCTCGAGCACAATCCCCGAGAGGGAAAGACTCTTCTGGATCAGGGAGTTTGGTTCGCCCGCTCCCTCGAGGACGGCAAGCGCCTCGCGCACCTCAAGGTTCGGGCCGATGGTATGACCGACGAGAGACTCACCGTAACTGAGCGCGCATTCGACCCGCATGCCGAGCCGCTCCCCGAGCTCGATGAACTCCCGGGCGAGTTTGCGCCCCTCCTGGGGTGTCGCGATCTTGGTATTCTGACCGACCGGGATATCGATGGCCACGAGATCGGCGCCGACGGCGAACTTCTTTGCCATAACGCTTGCAAGCATCTGGCCACGGGCGTCGATCCGAAGCGGATACTCGTAGGTGATGATCTTGTCATCGGCGGGGGCGATGTTCGTTGCCCCACCCCAGACGATGACGCCGCCGACTTTCTCGGTCATCTGCTGCACCTCGATCGCCGGGAACGAGACCGGCGCGAGAACCTCCATGAGGTCGGCGGTTCCACCGGCGCCGGTGATGGCACGGGAACTGGTCTTCGGGATCAGAAGACCGCTTGCGGCGATGATCGGCGCTATCAGGAGGGTGATCTTGTTTCCGGGCACTCCTCCGATGGAATGTTTGTCAACGATGGGGTGCCGAGTGAAATGGAGGCGTTCCCCGGTCTCGACCGTGGACCGCGTCAGGTACTCGATCTCATCCATATCGAGCCCGTGGATGTAGGATGCGGTGACGTAGGCGGTGATCTCACCCGGGGAGAGGGTATCATCAACGATATCCCTGACGATGTCCACGGTCTCCTCCTTGGTGAAACGCCCACCGTCCATCTTCTTCTTGATGTGCGAGAGCGATGCAGGCCGTTCGGCCCCGCGGACCACAACGAGGGTTCCCTCGTCAACATCGAGCGCAGCGGTCACCGGCCGGTAGACGCCGATGACCCCCGGTTCAATGAGTGACCCGGTTGTGGCAACATGGGCCTGGGCGGTCTTCCCCGTCGCCTCGACGATGATCTGGACACGGTCGCCGTCGCGAACCCGCATGGTTCGTGCATCGGTGCTGTTGAGGAGGACCCCACGGTTTGCGATATCAAGCTGTTTTACTGTCAGTTTCATCTGAGCTGTCCCATCCTGATTGAGATTGAGATCTTGTACTACTTAAGGAGGCTGATCCGGCGGGGCAATATATGGAGGGGAAACTGGTTCGTCGGCAAGGGCCGGGCATGAACAGATGAGGGGAAGGGGGTTCGCGCCGCCGCACACACTCGCGTTGCAAACTCTGCACATCGGGCAAAAGAGGGAAAGGGCGAGTGTCGAGGTTGAGGGGTTTAAATCTGGATTCCAGCTCGGATAAGAGCACCCTTGATAATGGCAAGCTCTTTTTTGATCTCTTTGAACTCGTCATCGAGATACTTCCCGGTGTCTTTCCGGAGCCCTACGATCTCTTCTTTTGTTTCGACACCTACATCGAGCATCTGATCCTGCTTATCGAGCATCGCATGTTGTAACTGGAGACTCTGATCCAGCTTCATATCCATGCTGTGCAGCACCTTTCCAGCATAATCCATCTGTTCGAATGTTTCCTCCTGGAGATCGCCCCGGATGATCTCAAAGGTGGCATACTCCCCCGTTGCCTCCCCCCATTGAACAACGAACGATTTGACGGCAATGGGTCTTCGTATGATATTGATTGCACTTATGAAGTCCTGGAGCTCCTGCTCGCCCCCCTCTGCAACGATCTCGACCTCACCGGTCTCAAGATTCTTTACATACCCAAATATATCCCGCTCGAACGTCTCGTTATATACATGATCCCGATAGCCGACCCGCTGGACACGCCCTTGCGCAGTGGCTACAAAGCGCTTCATCCATTTTCACTCTGTGCATCAGGACTAAATAGTTTCCTCCACCCCTGCTGTGTTGCGTAATCTCTACCATTGCCCTCCCACCACGATCTGTTGCACTCTCGTTCAGGCCCCCATCGCCATCAGCATATTGTAAGCGTTCCCTTTCATCCGGATCTCGCAAAACATCCCTTCAGGGGACGTTGCTCGCACTTCCTCACCGGAGATCCGCTTGAAACTGGAGAAATTCCCTTCGATCTTCCATCGCATCCCGTACGTGGTTATCCACGACCACATCCGACACCCTCCCAACCGGATCCGATCTCGGACGCACTCGGCACGATAGGGGAACCCTGTCGAGTGGGTCGCTGCGTTCACCCGAGTCTTGATCCCTGACAGGAACTTCCGTTGTTCGAGCGTTGTGAAGATCTCGTTTCGGTCATATGCTCCATCGCCGAGGACCCGGTGCACCGGGTGCTCCTCACCACACTGCTGCTGGACCTGATCGAGGAGCGAAGTGAACATCCAGTCGTCCTGCACGGACTCATCGGTGATCTCCAGGCCGAGGAACTGGTTCGTCTCGACGTCGATCATGGCATGGACCTTGATCCAACCTCGCCGGACTCGCCATTTCTCTCGCATCCATTCGCCCCGGTTGGTGACCTTGACCCCGGTACTGTCGACGGCAATGACGACATCGTCAGCGAGGAGTTCCGGGGTTGCCTTGAGCGAGAGATCCAGACGCTGAATCCGCCGGAAAAGGGTGGTATAGTCGGCTGCCCGAAGAGGGGGAAGAAAGGTCGCAAGCTTCCGGGCAAATCCCTCCAT
>JBAYQF010000156.1:0-4377 GCA_041677325.1 Methanoculleus sp. | reverse complement strand
TCCGCGTCCACGGCGGGATCGAAGCGTGATACCCGGATCGTGATCGTCCTCATGCCGTGCCCTCCCGTTGCTCGATCCCTTCACGGGCAAGTGAGACGTAGGTGTGGCCGAAGGGTGACTTCCCCGGTTCAGCCGTGACCGTTGCATCCAGCCGGACATGCGCCCCCCGGTTCTCCGGTCGGAGAAGGGCGCACCGGACGATCAGGGATGCCGTGGTGCACATGTTCCGGGCGGTGCAGCACTCAAGGAGGTTTGCGGTCGAGGCGGCACAGAGTCGTTTGTCCGCCAGGCGTTTGATATGGCCGAGCGCCGTCCGGAGATCGGCGGCATTCCGGAAGATCCCGGCCTGGTCCCACATCGTGAGTTTCAGGTCTTTCCGGAGATCAGCGGGGTTCACGGAGCCTTCAAAGAAATCGTCGAGCACCTTGATCTTCTCATCGATTGCTCCTTCGTCGACCCGGCCGCTCCGCGCCGGGACTTTTCCGGCAAATTCCCCGGCCCGCTTCCCGAAGACCTGGGTCTCCGCAAGCGCGTTTCCGCCGAGGCGGTTTGCGCCGTGCACCCCGCCGGCAACCTCACCGCAGGCAAAGAACCCCGGGAGTGTCGTCCGGCACTCGGGTGTGATCCGGAGCCCGCCCATGATGTGGTGGGCGGTGGGGGCGACCTCCATCGGTTCCCGCCGGATATCGACGCCGTAGGCGAGGAACTGCTCGAGCATCACCGGGAGCCTGTTCTCGATCGTCTCCGCCGGGAGGTGGGTCACGTCCAGGTAGACCCCGCCGCGGCTCGTCCCCCGGCCTTCCAGGACCTCGGTCGCGATCGCCCGCGCCACAACGTCCCGGGTCGAGAGTTCCATCCGCTCGGGGTCGTAGCGCTCCATGAACCGTTCCCGCCGTGCGTTCAGGAGAATCCCTCCCTCGCCCCGGACGGCCTCCGTCACCAGACGACCGCGGGCATCGTAGGGGTAAACGGCGCCGGTCGGGTGGAACTGGATCATCTCCATATCGATCAGTTCCGCGCCCGTCCGGTAGGCCATCGCGAACCCGTCGCCGGTCCCGGCGGCCGAGTTCGTGGATATATCGTAGACCTGCGTCCCCCCGCCGGTCGCGAGCACCGTTGCATCGGCGCGGAAGAACACAACGTTCCCGTCCCGGTCGAGGGCGATAGCCCCGGCGACGGTGCCGTTCTCGTCCTTCATCAGATCGATGACCGAGACCTCCTGGTAGAGGTGCGTATCGGTCGCGTCGAGCCGGTCAAGGAGGGTCATGATCATCTCGTGGCCGGTTCGATCGCCGGCGTAGCAGGTCCGGGGGAACCGTTGCCCCCCAAACGGCCGCTGCGCGATCGCGCGGTCGTCCGTGACATCGAAGACGGCGCCCCACCCGATGAGGTCGGCCATCCGTTCCGGTGCTTCGCGGACCAGAGCATCCACGAGGTCGGGGTCGTTCAGGTACGCCCCGCCCGAGAGCGTATCCTCGCGATGGGCGTCGATCGAATCCTGGTTGCGCAGCACGGCGTTGTAACCGCCTTCCGCCATCGTCGTACACCCGCCTTTGCCGGCGATGGTCTTGGAGACCATGACGACGTCGCCGTACCGGGAAGCCTCGATGGCAGCCCGTACCCCGGCGCCGCCGCTTCCGACAACCAGCACGTGTGCGTCCACAATCTCATCTACATGCATCTTATTAGTCGATGCGTTGTATAATACCATAAAGTAATTGCAGGGGACGAGTGAGCCAGAATGAGGCTTTTGATGAAATTTGGCGGCACCTCCGTTGGAGAAGCGGACTGTATCGAGAGGGTCGCAGAAATCGTGGAATCGCATCGTGCGGCAGGAGATGAGGTTGCGATCGTCGTATCGGCATGCTCGGGGATCACCGACCAGATCATAGCGGTTGCCGACGAGGTCATGGCAAGCAAGGAGCAGCCCCGGATCGAGAAGTTTCTCTCGGCGATGCGGGAGCGGCATGTTCGTCTCCTTGATGAGGTGGCTCCCGACCACGCTCACGAGGTGACGGCGACCATCGACGACCGGCTCACCCGGCTGCAGAATATCCTCACTGCGGTTTACACCTTAAAAGAACTGACTCCCCGGTCTCGCGACTATATCGTCTCCTTTGGTGAACGGCTCTCCGCTCCGGTAGTCTGCGCCGCTCTCCGGCAACGAGGCATCGCCTCGGTCGTCCTCGACGGCGCCGGGGCCGGGATTGTCACGACCGCAAACCACGGGGATGCCCGGGCTCTTCCGGCAAGCGAGGAGAAGATCCGTGCCCGGGTCGCCCCGCTCCTCGTCGATACCGTCCCGGTGATCATGGGGTTCATGGGGGTGACCGAGCAGGGCGTCGTCACCACCCTCGGGCGGAGCGGTTCCGACTACTCGGCCGCCGTCGTCGGCGCAGGTGTCGGTGCCGATGAGATCTGGATCTGGACTGATGTCGACGGGGTGATGACCTCCGACCCCCGGATCATCGGGGATGCCCGGGTGCTCGCCGACATCTCCTACCTTGAGGTGATGGAGCTCTCCTTCTTCGGTGCAAAGGTCCTTCACCCGCGTTCGATCGAGCCCGCGATGCAGAAAAATATACCTATCCGGGTCAAAAACTCGTTCCGACCCGAAGCCCCCGGCACCCTTATCCTCCGGGACGAGCACCGGGAGTTGCGGGTGGTCAAGGCCCTTGCCCTGATCGAGAAGGTCGCGCTCGTCAACATCAACGGCGCCCAGATGGTCGGCCGGCCCGGTGTGGCGAAGCTGATCTTCTCCGCGCTCGCCGAGCGGGAGGTGAACATCATGATGATATCGCAGGGTTCAAGCGAGGCGAACATCTCCCTCATCATCGACGATTCACATCTGGATGCCGCGATCGCCGCCCTCACCCCGATCGCGAAGCAAGGTGTCGTTCGCGAGGTCACCTACGACCGGGACGTCGCTGCACTTGCAGTCGTGGGCGCAGGGATGGCCGGCACACCGGGAACCGGCGGCCGGATCTTCTCGGCGATTGGCCGGGCCGGCATCAACATGATGATGATATCGCAGGGTTCAAGCGAGGTGAACGTCTCGTTCGTCGTCAGGGGCGGCGACGGAAAACGCGCCCTGCAGGTACTACATGATGAATTCCGGCTATCGGAGAACTCAGATGACTGAAGAGACCAGAAAACATACCTACCGCGAGGCCGGGGTCGATATCGATCTCGAAGCTCAGGCGGTGCGGGCGCTGATCGAGAACCTCACTTTCCGGAGATCCGGTGCGTTCCCGATGCTCGGGAAGGTCGGGCACTTCGCTGGACTGATCGACTTCGATCCTTACGTCCTTGCGCTTGCGGTCGACGGTGTCGGCACGAAGATGCTCGTCGCCGATCTCCTGCAGGACTGGCGTACCGTCGGGATCGACTGCATCGCGATGAACGTCAACGACCTCTACGTGATGAACCTCGAACCCGTGGCATTCGTCGACTATATCGCGACCGATGCCCTTTCACCGGAGAAGATGGCCCAGATCGGCGTGGGGCTGAACGAGGGCGCCCGGCAGGCGAACATGAATATCGTCGGTGGCGAGACCGCGACCCTCAAAGGGCTTGTGAACGGTCTCGACCTCGCGGGGACGTGTCTAGGGGTGCAGAAGAAGGAGAAGGTCGTCACCGGTGAGGGCGTCGTTCCTGGTGACCTGATCGTCGGAATCCCCTCAAGCGGCATCCACAGCAACGGCCTGACGCTTGCCCGGAGAGTCGTCGAGGATTGCGCGTCTTACGAGACCCCTCTCTCGAACGGCAAGACCCTCGGCGAAGAACTCCTGACGCCGACCAGGATCTACGCGGAGGTGCTCAGGGCGACGGAGGCCTGCGAGATCCATGGGATGTGTCACGTCACCGGCGGCGGTCTCCTGAACTTCAAGCGCCTCTCGGAGTACGGGTTCTCCTTCACCGATCCCCTCGACGCCCCCGAGATATTCCGCTGGCTGCAGGAAGCCGGCGGGATCAGTGATGCGGAGATGTACCGGACCTTCAACATGGGCATGGGCTACGCCTTTGTCGCCCCGGAGAGGAGTGTCGCCGCAATCCGGGCGATCATTCCCGACGCCCGGGTGGTCGGCAAGGTGACGAAGGAGCCCGGCGTATGGTTGAAGGGCGTGGAGATCCGATGAGAGGGCTCTCTTTCCCCTCTCCCTGAACTTTTGCCGAGACCCGGCACAATTCTTATCCCCCGGCGGCCAGAGAGTACCCGTAAGGGAGCATCGATGGCAGACGTCTATTTCGCCTCGCTACGGGCAAGGAGCCACCACGAGAGCAAGGTTGCAAAGATCCGCCGCCTCTTTGATGCGGCCGGGTTCGGCACGGCTGTCCGGCCGGGAGACCTTACGGCAGTCAAACTGCATGTCGGGG
>JBAYQF010000155.1:0-4416 GCA_041677325.1 Methanoculleus sp. | reverse complement strand
ATCCGGTAGCCATGAACGACGACCTGAAAGTAGCCGTCCAGAACTGGTGCCGGGGGATGGAGATCCCGCTCGTTGGGGTCGCGAGCATGGACCGCTGGGAAAATCCGCCGTTTTTGCCCTGGATGCCGGAGGAGTTCTACCCGCAGTCGATCTTTCCCGAAGCCCGATCGGTGATCGTCATCGGCCTTCCTGTCCACCTCCCGGTGCTTGATACCTCACCCTCGATCTACTACCACGAACTCTATAAGACCGTCAACACCCTCCTCGACCAGTATACTTACCGGCTCGCATCGTTCCTCAACGACCGCGGCCACCCTTCGGTCTTCATTCCCCGTGACGGCTATGGGGGCATCGATGTGCTCCTGAAAAATCCGATCGCCTTCTTCTCACACCGTCACGCCGCCCTCCTCGCAGGCCTCGGGACGTTCGGCGTGAACAACACCCTCCTCACCCCGGAGTATGGTCCCCGGGTCAGGTTCGGTTCCGTCCTCACCGCCGCCGACCTCCCGCCCGATCCGATGCTTGCGGAGGACCTCTGTACCCGGTGCATGCTCTGTGTCCACGCCTGCCCCGTCGGGGCGCTTGATGAGCTGGATTACCCCATAGGCCTCACCGATAAGGCGGCCTGCGCTAAAAACAGCGCCGAACTCGCCCGCCGCCATATCTCTCCCTGCGGGATCTGCATCAAGGTCTGCCCGGTGGGGGAGGATCGGCGGCGCTATGGTCGTCCCTCCCTCCCGGCCGATGGGGACCCACGCCATCGCAGGGCCCGGAAACATGTTCAGAAGTACGGCGGGTTGTGAAACCCGCCTGGAAAAAAGGGTTATTCTCTTCTCATTTTCCCCATCATCTGGTCCATCATCTCCGGTGCCCGATCCTTGAGGCCGAACCCGACGATGATGGCGATCGCCGCGCCGACGCCGAGTGCAACCCCCCATGCGAGCGGAACGACAAAGACGTATATGATCGAGAGATCGAGCAAAAGCTGCTGGAGTGCAAGGATGACGACGATGAAGTAGAGGAATGCCCTCAGCAGCATCGTGATCACCCCGAACCCTTCGATTCTCCTCGTCTCTCCCATACCCTGAAGGAGATCCATAAGCCAGTCGATCAGGATGATCCCGATGACCAGGATCAGGATGAACGCGACGATGTTCGGGATGTAGGCTACGATCAATCCGACCGCTGCCGAAAGCGCCGGGATCTGCAAAACGCCGACCGCTGCGAGGATTGCGATAAGATAAATGAACCAGCGGACGATGAAGCCGAAGAGACGACTTATGTTCATCGTGGAATGTTCTACGTGCTGGCCGATCGCTGTCTTCCGGAGTGCATCGTCGATACCGAGTCGATCGACGATCTCAGTGACGATCCTGCCGATGATGCGCCCGAGAATCCAGCCTATGATGAGGATGATGATTGCTGCGATGATGTTGGGTAGAAATAGAACGACGTTTCGGGCCAGTTCTTGAACCGGCTCAAATGGCGCCAGTACCTGCGCCGTGAGGTCTTCATTTGCCACGGTATACCACCGGCGGAAAGATACGGCCGGTACTATATAAATATTGATGTCGCCCCCGTATCCAGGGGCGCAGAGGCGGTGCCGCCAAAAAACAGGAATGGGGAAGAGATTATTCTGCGATTGCAGTCCCGACCATCACCCGGGAGCGCCCGCTGAGGCGGTACATCAGTGCGAGGACCGCCGGCATCACGACGATCGCACCGAGGAGCGAGAACCCGACGGTGATGACCGTTACGATCCCGAAGTTGGATATGATGTTGAACGACGAGAGGGTGAGCGCCGCAAACCCGAAGACCGTCGTCATCCCGGATGCCGTGATGGCCGTTCCGATCTTCTGGACGGCGATCTGGATGGCGTCGAGGAACTCCATCCCCCGGGCGAGTTCCTCCTCGCACCGCTCCATAATCAGGATGGTGTACTCCGATGCAACCCCGATCGTCATCGACCCGAGGACCGCCGTCAGCGGCGTATACTCAAGGCCGAGGAGGTACATGATCGCCCCGTTCCAACCCACGATGAAGACGATCGGGATGACCGGGGAGATGGCCTCGAACTTCCGGTAGACCAGGATCATGAATCCGAGGATGAAGGCAAACCCAAGCAGGGTCATGAACGTCTTGGATTCGGCGATATCATCCATGACGGCGGCGAACATCTCAAGGCTGCCGGTGATCTTCACCGTCACGCCTGCCGGCGGGTTGTTCCACAGGGCATCGCTCTGCACTTTCTTGACGAGGTCGCGGCCTACACTCATCTCCATATCGACCGTTGTGAACTCGATGACCGCCTCCATATTCCCGTTGAGGTAGCGTTTCAGGGTTGACTCCGGTATGCGGGCGACGACCTCATCAATCTCTCCCCGGGTCGAGGGCAGTTCCCCGCCGTTATGCTGCTGGATCAGGGTTGCGATGCTCGTAGCACCGGTTATCTTATCGTTGTGCCCCTGCTCGTAGACCCCGAACTCCCCGATCCAGGTGAGCGTCTCGGGGGAGAGGACGTCATCTGCGATCACGATGACCGGTATGGTGTTCGTCGATCCCATTGTCCGGGTGATCTTTTCCAGGTTCTGGAGGGCGGGCATATCACGCGGGACGAAGGTCTTTTCATCTGCACTGATGGGAACCTTCTCATCGAGGTAGTACCCTCCCGCCGCGACCAGCAAGAAGAGCAGGATGATGGGGATCGGATGTTTTGCGACGGTATAGGCAAGGCGGCCGAGGCCGCGGTCGTATCGTTCGATGAAAGAGAGCCCGTTCTCCTGGGTTCCGGTTGTCGGTGTCTCTTTCTTCGGGTGGTAGTTCGTGAGGATTGCAAACACCGGGACGATGATGAGCGCTGCGATGTAGCAGGAGGCGACCCCGATGGTGCAGACCATACCGAAATCCGCCACCATCGGCACCGGCGCGAAGAACATCGCTATGAACCCGAGCGATGTTGCAAGCATCGCGATCAGGATGGAGGGACCCATCTGCGTGATGGTCGTCCATATGGCTTCGGGGATCGTGCTATGCCGGATCTCCTCGTCGAACCGCGCATGGAACTGGATCGCGTAGTCGATCCCGATCCCGATCAGCACCGGGAATGCCCCGATCACCACCATGCTGACGGGAATGCCGAAGAGGCCCATGAACCCGAAGGTCATGATGAGACCGACGGCAACAACCCCGACGGGGAGGAGGCTGTAACGGACGTGGGAGAAGAGGAGCATCACCGCAAGGATCATGAGGAGCATGGCCGCAAGGATCAGGATGCCCATCTGTCCACCCATCTCCTCCATCATCTCTTTCTGGAATGCGGGACTTCCTGAGACCGTGACCGTGAGGCCCGGCGGGGGATTCGATGTTCTCACGGCAGACTGGATGTTCTCGACGACCTGCATCTGGGCATCCATGGCGACGCCCGGTTCAAGTGTGACGATGCTGATCGTCATCAAGTCGGAGGGCAGCATCCTCTCGACCATCTCCGGCGGGGCCTGGGCGATGATAGCATCGATCTCCGCTTTGGATGTCGGTAGGGTGCCGTCGTTTGTCTGTTTGAGGAGGTCGACGACGCCGGAGACTTCATTGACGTAACGTTCGTTCCTGAGATCGTCCTGGATGTAATCGATATACCTGAGGTTATCCGGGTTTCGAACACTATCCGCCTCGTAGATGAGCATGATCGCATCAGAGCCGTAGGTATGCTTGTAGTGAGCGAGGAGTGCACCGCGCGGGGTGTTTTTATCGAGGTAGGTGTCGTCGCCTGTCTCCATCGTCACCATCGAGAGCCCGAAGAGCGCGAGGACAAATATGGCTACGGCAGCCCCGGCAACAGCCCAGGTGTGCTTGTTTATGGCGGTGGCAAGCCTCTCGTAGGGGTTCTTCATGCGTGTTCCTCCGGTGTTTTCTTCCCCGTGCTCCGCGATGCACACCGGGGGTCACCGCATGAGCACTCTTGTTGTCGTCCCGCCGGCCGGATGTTGCGAGTTCCTTGTCCATGGTGATATGGAGGAGCGGAACTCCGGCCGTGAGAAGAGCCCGTTGTGGGTCTGTTTCCAGGAACAGTCCTCAGGATGGTATCGCCTGACATACAGATCCCCGGCCTGAGGTTCACTGGAGTCCCGGCAGATTGCGCAGCCCACGGCCCTCTTTGCTCTACATAACTCGTTTTCAGGGTATAATCCTTGTGGAACTGATGATGACGCCACCATGCCCGGAGCACATGCAGAAAGGAGTGGGTGCGGTGTTGCCACCGGAAAAAAAATCAGGGTATCAGTCCGTGGCCCCGGCTCCCGCCGGAGTCGAGGTCCGTGTGCTCCCCGTGTAGCGGTACATGATCGAGAGCACCGCCGGCAGCGCGATGATCCCGCCCATGAGCGAGAACCCGATGGTGATGACCGTTACGATTCCGAAGTT
>JBAYQF010000154.1:0-4419 GCA_041677325.1 Methanoculleus sp. | reverse complement strand
GGGTTCGGGCTGACGGTATCGGAGGCGATGTGGAAGGGGGCGGCGGTGATCGGCGGGAACGTCGGCGGCATCCTCCACCAGATACAGGATGGGGAGAACGGGTTTCTGGTCTCTTCCGTCGATGAGGCGGCCGAGCGGATCGTCCAGCTCCTCCGCGACCCGGACCTTCGCGCACGCCTCGGGGATGCGGCGCATGAGACGGTGCGAAGACACTTCCTCTTCACCCGCACGATCGAGCAGTACCTCGACCTGATAGGCTCGTTCGAGCCGGAGTTCCGGCTGAGAGAGGATGTGGGGTTGCCCTACCGGTGAGCGAGAGGGGCGGTGGGGGACTGGAGCATCGGTGTTGCAGGAGGTGTTTTTCCCCGCCTCGTGCCTAACGGTGTTCAAATTGCGTCCATCGCACTAAAAGGTGCTTATGTTCGCTATCGCTCACGCCTCGAAGACCCCCGGTTTTCTCGAACTCCTGGCATCCCATCCTTCACAACCCGCACCTCTGGTGCTCCGGCCCTATGGCCCGTCGCAACCCACACCCGCCGGCGCTTCTTGCGAGCAAAACCGAGCCTTTTTCTGCAATCGGAGACGATCCATGATCCATGGATATCCAGGTAATCGGTGTTACAGGCCTCCCTCTGATCCAGAAAGGCGACGATCTACCCGCCCTCATCTGCGACAGAGTCGTATTCGAGGATGGGGATGTCCTCACCATCGCCTCGTCCGTCTACTCAAAGGCAAAGGGGTTCACCCGCGAGCTCTCCACCATCACCCCCGGCGCGGATGCCGTGCGGATCGCGGCGAAGACGAAGGAAGACCCCCGTTTCGTCCAGGCGGTGCTGGATTCGTCCACCGAGATCCTGCTCGAGTACCCGTTCATCCTCTCCGAGGTGCCGTCGGGCCATATCGGAGTACGTGCGGGCGTCGACCACAGCAACGTCGAGGACGGCCGGATCATCATCCTCCCGCCCGACCCCATGGGGGCGGCCGCCGAAGTCCGCGACGCCATCCACCGGATCACAGGAAAGGGTGTCAGGGTGATCGTCACCGACACCTGCGGCCGGTCGTTCCGGCGCGGGCAGACGGGTATTGCCATCGGCTGGGCGGGTATGACGGCGATCAACGACTACCGGGGCGACACCGATCTCTTCGGCCACGTCCTCGAGATCACCGAAGAGGCGGCGGTCGATGAGATAGCGGCCTTCGCGAACTTCGTCATGGGCGAGAGCCACCAGGGTATCCCGGCCGTAGTCTTCCGGAACTGCCGGACGTGGAACGGGCACGATTCCGTCTACTTCACACGGGAGGAGGACATCATCAGGGCCGCTCTAAGGGAGACTAAAAAGAATTAGAAGAGGGCATTGAGGACAAATACTGCCACGCCGGTCACGACGGTTATCACGATGACGGCTATCGGGCTGATATGGATGGCCCGGTGATCGTCGCTGTCGTAATAATTGACCAGACCGGCGGAGGAGACCAATCTTCCGCCAGATTTCTTCGCCATACCAGAATATTCTCCCTTGCAATATATAAAACAGAGGTTTGTCCATGCAGGAAGTTCTACCCCGCGTCTTCACCGGCCGCGCGCTCCTCGGCGAAGACTTCCGGGAAGAAGACGTCACCATAACCGTCTCCGGGGGCATCATCACATCGATAGAGCCCTCTTCCCGGCCGGCTGAGAGGTGGATCGTGCCCGCCTTCTTCAACGCCCACACGCATCTCGGCGACACTGTTGCAATGGACACCCCCACCCGGGGCAGCCTTGCCGATCTCGTCAAACCCCCGAACGGCCTGAAACACAGGATTCTCGCAGCGACCCCGCGGGCCGAGCTCGTCCGGGGGATGCGGTCAAGCATCTCGACGATGATCGCTACCGGGACGACCGGATTTGCCGACTTTCGCGAAGGAGGGATCGAGGGTGTCGCAGCGCTCCGCGAGGCGGCGACCGGGCTCGACTGCCGTCCTGTCATATTCGGCCGTGAAGGCGGGGAAGGGGCAAGCGAGGGGGCAGGCATCAGCAGCGTTCACGACGTGGCGAATGCAGAAGAGATCGTCAGGGATGCGCGGGCTGCGGGAAAACTCGTCGCTTTCCACGCCGGGGAGAGAAAACCCGACGACGTCGATGATGCGCTCGCGTTCGAGCCCGACATGCTCGTCCATTGCACCCATGCAACAGATGCGCAGCTCCGCCGGATCGTCGATATGGATATCCCCATCGCCGTCTGCCCGCGATCGAACTGGCTGCTCGGGGTTGCGGCGTCGGCAACACACCCGCCCGTTGCACGCATACTCGAACTCGGGGGCACGCTCTACCTCGGAACGGACAACGTGATGTTCGTCCAGCCCGACATGCTCCAGGAGATGGCGTTCGCCGCGACCATCTACCGTGCGCGCCCTGAAGATATCCTCCGTGCCGCGGTCTCAGGCACCCGGCTGGTAGGGGTATCGGGGTACCTTGAGGAAGGGCTGAAAGCGAATTTCCTGGTCATAAATCCGCAAAATCGCAACATCTCCTTCAGCAAAGACATCCGGGCGACCGTCGTAAAACGGCTGGATTCTTCATCTATTTGCCAAACAGTTTTAACCATGCAATAGAAATCAAATAGAAGTATCTGTTCTGCGTGGTGTGTATGTTCCGTAAGATACTCGTTGCTATAGACGGCTCTGAACCAGCCAACCGGGCTTTTGAGACAGCTCTCGGTGAGGCAGGTGTCTGGAAAGCCGAAGTGCATGCTGTTTATGTGGTTGAGTCCGGGCTGTTTTCATCCCTGCCCATGGACAACACGCTCGAGATCATCTACAGTGTTCTGCAAAAGGAGGGCAATGATATCCTTGAGGGAGTTCGGAAGAAAGCGAATGCAGCGGGAGTCTCTCTGGTCACGCATCTCAGGCAGGGGCATGCGGGAACCCAGATCATCTCTCTTGCTGAAGAGCTGGGTGCCGATCTCATTGTCCTTGGTTCCTACGGTAAGAGTGGAGTCGACCGACTCCTGCTCGGCAGCGTGACCGATTACGTGGTGCAAAACAGTCCCATTACAACAACGGTGGTGAGATCATAACTTCCCCGGAGCAGATGCTCGTCAGGGACTTCATGATCACCGATGTCGTCTGCATCGAGATCCCGGGAAACCGGGACGATGTCCTGCGTATCCTGAAGCGCACCGGCATCAGCGGCGTACCGGTCCTGAAGGATGGCGAGCTCGTCGGTATCATCACTCGAAAGGATCTCCTCCGCAAAGCCGAAGAGACCCAGCTCGGGCTCCTGATGACACCCGATCCGGTCGTCATCCGGCCGGATGCCCCCATATCGGAGGCGGCCAGGGTGATGGTGCGCCACAACATCAGGAGGCTTCCCGTCATGGAGAACGGGACGATGATCGGGTTGATCAGCGTGGCCGATCTCGTCGCCGCCATCGCCCAGATCCGCTTCGATGCACCGATCCGGGATCACTTCATCAGCAAGACCTACGCCCTCTGGGAGGAGACGCCGCTCTCGCTTGTCGGGAGAATCCTTGAGATCTCAGGCTACGATGCCATCCCCATCCTGATGGAGGACGGCACGCTCACCGGGATCATATCGGAGCGTGACCTCATCAGGCACTCCCGCATCGAGGACGGCGTCGAGGTCAGCGACTTCTCGAACGGCACGGACGACGATGAGTGGACCTGGGAGAGCATCCGGGACATGCACACCATCAGTTACGGTATCTCCCGTATCCAGCTCCTCCCGATCCCCGTGAAGAACGCGATGGTGAAGAACGTCCTCGCTGTCCCCCTGAATGCCGGGGTCGGCGAGTGCGCACTGAAGATGCGGCGGGCCAGGGTCGACCAGCTCCCCGTGATCAACGGGAACAAACGGCTTGTTGCCATGCTCTTCGACCGCGAGTTGATCAAGGTGCTGCTGCCTGAGCAGTAGACCTTGCGAAAGGATTAAGGGGCAACATTCATATAATATACAGATGCTTATCCCTGCCGTGCCCGGAGAAGGTGCGGCGGTAAATTTATGTTTTATGATACCACTATACGCTTAACCGCTTTTGAGCGAGATAAGACATTTTAATGATTTTAGGGGTGCTTCAATGCTTGATACTTCCCAAGAGGTTATGAAAGGCACAACAACGGTAGGACTGATCTTCGACGGCGGCGTGGTTCTTGCAACGGAGATGCGGGCAACGATGGGGAATATGATCGCGAGCAAGCGTGCAAAGAAGATCTACCGGATCACGCCGAGGATCGGTCTCACGACCGCCGGCGGTGTCGGTGATGCGCAGCAGCTTGTCCGGATCCTGCAGGTCGAGTGCAATCTCTTCGAGATGCGCCGTGGCAAGACGATGTCTGTCGGCGCTGCATCGACCCTGCTCTCGAATTATCTGAATCAGAACCGCTACTATCCCTACTATGTCCAGCTCCTTATGGGTGGAT
>JBAYQF010000153.1:0-4443 GCA_041677325.1 Methanoculleus sp. | reverse complement strand
CCGGCTCGCCGTCATCGTCACCGCCGGGTTCCGTGAGATCGGCGGCGCCGGCGCGGATCTTGAGGAGGAGGTCGTGAACATCGCGCGCCGGCACAACATCCGGATCATCGGCCCGAACTGCCTCGGGATCATGATGCCGCACCAGGGGATCAACGCCACGTTCGATCCCGTCTCTCCGAGAGCGGGTGATGTCGCTTTCATATCCCAGAGCGGCGCGATCATCACCACTGTCGTCGACTGGAGCCTCCCGGAGGAGTTCGGGTTCTCGACCGTCATCAGTGTCGGCAACCAGGCGGATCTCGGGTTTGAGCACTTCCTCCAGTTTGCCGGGCAGGATGAGGAGACCCGTGCGGTAACCCTCTACATCGAGGAGATCCAGGATGGGCGCAGGTTCATGCAGATCGTCAGTGAGGTTGCCCGGGGAAAACCGGTCGTGGCGGTGAAGTCGGGGTCGTCGCAGAAGGGCAGGGCCGCGGCGTCGTCCCACACAGGCTCGCTCTCCGGGAGTTACGACGTATACGTTGCAGCGCTCCGGCAGGCAGGGGTGGTCGTGGCCCGGAGCCTGCGGGACGCCTTCAACCTCGCGGAACTCCTGGCATCTGAAGGGTATCCGCGCGGGAACCGTGCCATCGTCATCACCAGTGCGGGAGGGTTCGCCGTCCTCGCCTCCGATTACGCCGAGGCGCATGGTGTCCATATGGTCGACCTCCCCGAGGACGTCCTTCGCGAGCTCAATGCCTTCCTCCCGCCGTTCTGGAACCACGCAAACCCCATGGACATCATCGGAGATGCCGATGCCGCCCGGTTTGCCGCCCTCTTCGATGTGTTGATCCGCCACCAGGAGTTCTGGGATATAGCGTTCGTGATCGCCGTGCCGACCACCCTCGTCGATCCGGCGCATGTTGCAAACGAGATCGTCCGGTTCTCCCGCAACACCGAGAAGATGGTGGTGGGCTGTGTGCTCGGCGGCGACAGTATGCGAAGCGGCATCCGGATCCTCCGGAGTTGCCGGATCCCGAACTTCACCGAGCTCGAAGATGCGTTCAAGGCGGTGGGGAGCATCCTTGCGGTCAGGACCGCCCGCCCGGGCGATACGTTCCGCCCGCCCCGCACCGACCGGTGTCCCGTCAACCGGCCGTGACAGCCGTCTCCTCTCCGGCTCCCGCAACCCTTTTATATCCCTCCCCCACATCCCGGCGCATCCAGGGGGTTCCATCACCCGGGAGATGAGTTACGGATGCTGTTTGAGAAGGTTACGTCCGATATCCTCGCCCACAACTCATACGTCATCGGGGCGGGCGGAGAGATGGCGGTCATCGATCCGAGGCGGGACTGCCGGGTCTATACAGAGATCGCCGAGAGCCGGGAGATGAAGATCACCCGGATATTTGAGACGCACAAAAACGAGGATTACGTCATCGGCTCCCGGGACCTCGCCCGGTTGACCGGCGCGGAGATCCTGCACGGGGCGCGGGAGGCGTTCGGGTTCGGTATCCCCGTCCGGGAGGAGGAGTCATTCCGTTTCGGGCCGCTCGAGCTCGAGGTCCTGGAGACGCCCGGGCATACCATCGAGAGCATATCGCTCCTGCTCCGCGACCGGTCGGTCTCCGACGATCCGCTGATGATCTTCACCGGCGACGCGCTCTTCGCGGGCGATGTCGGGAGGACCGATCTTGCCGGCGCGGATAAACGTCGGACGATGTCGGATATGCTCTACACCAGCCTGCACGAGAAGATCCTCTCCCTCCCCGACGGCGTGATCGTCTCTCCCGCCCACGGTGCGGGGTCCGTCTGCGGCGGGGATATCAGCGACCGGGAGTATACGACGATCGGGTATGAGAAGGCGACGACCCCGCTTCTCTCGATGGGGCGGGAGGAGTTCATCGAGTACAAGATGAACGAGAAGCTCTACGAACCGCCGTATTTTACGATGATGCGTACGCTCAACCGGGAAGGGCCGCCCCTGATCTACAACCTGCCGCACCTTCAGGCATATTCGGCGCGGGAGATCCACTCGTTCCTGGACGTGAAGGTGCAGATCGTCGATATCCGGTCGCCGACGAGTTTTGCCGGCGGCCATATCCCGGAGACTCTCAACATCTGGCGTAACGGCCTCCCCCTCTTCATGGGCTACTACCTGAACTATGAGGATCCGATCGTCCTCGTGGATGACTTTAACCTGGATCTGGACTCCGTGAGGCGCCACTTCATCCGGCTCGGCTACGACAACATCTCAGGGTATCTCGGAGAAGGGTTTCCGGCCTGGTACGAGCAGGGCGAGAGAGTCCGGATGACCTGCACCTGGTCGCCCCCCGACCTCGCGGAGCACCTGGGCGATCCATCGATCTACATCCTCGATGCCCGGGATATCAACAACCGTGAGGAGACCGGCCACATCCCGGGTTCCCACCACATCTACGTCGGGCATATCGAGGAGCACCTTGCGGAGGTCCCGGAGGATAAACAGATCGTCGTCCACTGCGATTCCGGTTTCAAGGGGAGCATCGCGGCAAGTATCCTTGAGCGACACGGGTTTACGAACGTCACAAACCTGCTCGGCGGCACCATCGGGTGGGAAGCGGCGAACTACCCGCTGGTTAAGGAGGAGGAAGAGGAGAAGCCTCTCCACGCGGCCCCGGCGATGTAGGGAGGGTGGTAGCCGGGCGGTCAACCGCCCCGCGCTTTCTCGGGCGGGGCTTGCAACCATGTCAGCCGGATGTCTTTGGTGATGAACATAACGCCCTTTGCCCGGGTCATACACGAATCCTCTCCCGCATAGCGCATCCCGATGCCGGTCTGCACTATCCGGTCCGGGTCTCCCCCTCCTCTCTCCCAATGCAGACCCTGACCGGCACCCTCCCCTCGAGCGAGGCCGCGACCGGCGAGCGCCGGTAGCCGTGGTTCACGAGTTCCTCGATCTTCTCCCGCGATGCGACGGCATCCACCCGGACAATCAGGCGGGCCTCCTCAAGACCCGGCCGGACACCGCCGATCTCCAGGAATCCGCCGAGATCGAGGTCCCCTGCAACATCGATCTCGATCGATTCGACCTCGATCCCGTCTTCCGCAGCACTGTAGGCGATACCGATCATGATACAGGTCGCAAGCGCCGTGAGCAGCAGTTCCGTCGGGCTTGCCCCGCGATCGGTTCCGCCGAGGGCGACCGGTTCATCGGCCGCGATGACGAAGTTCCGTGCGATCGTGGTGGAATGGGCGCCGCCGTTCCAGCTCGCCAGGGCGGTGAGGGTCTTTCTGCCCGCCGCCGGGTCGTTCCGCATCGCCACCTTGAGGGCGTTCACCCGCTCGATATCGACCTCATTTCCCTCGGTCATAGTATAATGCCCCCATCAGACGATCGGTTCCGGCGACCGTCCCGTCGATCTCACGAGCCGCACCATCTCGTCGGGGTCGGTCGTCGGTATATCGCAGGCATAGTTCGTGCAGACGTAAGCCGTCGCTTTCTCCCCGATCGTCACGATATCACGGGTAAACCCGGCGATCCCCGTGATCTCCGGATCCTCCTCGTCGGATGGGCGGAAGATGACGACGGCTTCAGGCGCATAGTGCGACCGGATGGCGCCGATCATCGCTTTCGTGTCCTCCGCCCCCGGAACGCCGGATATGATCACCTCGAAGTTCGGCCCCAGCATGAACTCGAGGCCGGTGAGGAAGTGGGAGCATGCGGCGGGAGTTTCGCTGACGGTCCCGGCGAAAACGCTTCGTATGCGGTTTGCCGTCTCCTCGAGTTCGAGGTTTGCCGTCATCCGCCCGAGGACGAAGAGGGCGTACATGGCGACGCTGTTTCCGGAGGGGATCGCCCCGTCGTAGATCGGTTTCTGGCGGAGGGGAAGATCCGTATCGTCAGGCACGAAGAAGAACCCCCCCTGTCTGTCGTCCTGGTAGCGGGCGATGAGGTCGTGCGAGAGATCGACGGCGGTCCGGAGGTAGTCCGGGGAGAACGATGCGCTATAGACCTCGACGAGCGCCCAGATCATGAACGCGTAATCGTCGAGGGTCGCCGTAAGCCCGGCTTCTCCGTTCCGGTAGCGGTGGAGGAGCCGCCCCTCCTGCCCCCGGAGACGGGTGAGGATGAACCCGGTTGCTTTCTCCGCCGCCGCAAGGTAACCCGGGTCGTCAAAGGCCCGGGCGGCCTTTGCGAGAGCGGCGATCATGAGGGCATTCCAGTCGGTGAGGATCTTGTCGTCCGTTGCCGGGTGAACACGCTTCTGCCGCGCTGTAAGGAGTTTCTGTCGCCCCTCCTCCACGAACCAGAGGAGATCGTCCTCCGAGGTTGCGAACTCATGCGCCCGGGACGCGAGTGGCCGGCGCAGGCGGAGGATGTTCTTCCCCGTCCTCCTCCCGTCGGGCTGTTCCCGGTAGTTTCCCGGTTCCATGACGTTGAATATCCGGGAGAACCGCTCGCCATCCTCGTCACCGAGGACT
>JBAYQF010000152.1:0-4483 GCA_041677325.1 Methanoculleus sp. | reverse complement strand
GGGGGAGATCGTCTCGACCGGGCACAACGGTGCGCCGCGCGGGGAGGCCCACTGCGATGAGTTGAACACCTGCATACGGAGGCAGTACAACATTCCCTCCGGCGAACGCTACGAGTTCTGCCGCTCGGTACACGCGGAGATGAACGCACTCCTGCAGTCGGGCAGAGCCGCGGCCGGCTGCACGATGTACCTTGCCGGGTTCGAGCGCCTGACGGGAGCGCCTTCCTACGATCCACCCTGCTTGCTGTGTTCGAAGATGCTGGTGAACGCCGGCATCGGCCGGGTGGTGGTCAGGACGCCGGATGGGCTCGGAGAACTCGACCCGCAGAAACTCTACCGGCAGCATCTCGACCGCGTGATCGCAAAGGTGTCGGGAGAGTAGGGGATCTGTTCACCCTGTTTTGTGCCTTCGGGTGTTGACCATCGCCCGCACCGCTCCTCCTGTGCAGGGCTCTCTCGATAGCCTCCCATCCCGATCATCATAACACCGAGACACTTGCTGTGCCGGCGGGGAAAAAAGATGCCGGGTCTTTCTACTGCTCCACGATAACGACCGGCTTGATCAGATCCTTCGGCTTATCCTTCATCAGGAGGAGAGCCTCCTCCAGTTTATCGAAGCCCTTGTAGACATGCGTCGCCATGAGTGACGGATCCATGCGCCCGTGCATCACGACCTCGGCCAGACGTTCCATCCGCACCCTCCCGCCGGGGCAGAGCCCGGTCATGATGTTCTTGTCCGCCATCCCGAAACCCCAGGCAACCCGGGGGAGCGGGATGATATCCTGGTCGCCCATCCCTGCACCGAAGTAGTTGATATTCGAGATCACCGATCCCGCTCTGGCCGCCCTGACTGCGTCCATCATGATCTCCGCACCGCCGCCGGCGATGATCACGGCATCGACACCCTCACCGCCGGTTTTCTCACGGATCTGGTCGGCGGTATCCCCTTCCTTGTAGCTGATGATATCGGTCGCGCCGTATTCCTTCGCCACCTTGACGGCAGCAGGTCGGGTGCCGACGGCGAATATCCTCCCGGCACCCCGGAGCCGTGCACCGGCGATGGCGGAGAGCCCGACCGGCCCGATCCCCAGGACCGCCACCGTTGCCCCAATCTGGATGTTGGCGTTCTCCGCGCCCATGAACCCGGTGCTGAGCATATCCGGGAGCATGACCGCCGCTTCGAGCGACATCCCCTCCGGCAGGTGCGCAAGGTTGTAGTCCGCCAGGTTCACATGGAAGAACTCACCGAAGACGCCGTCCTTGAAGTTCGAGAACTTCCATCCGCCGAGGGGGCCACCGGTCTGTGAAGGGTAGCCTCTCTGTGCGGCGTCAGCCTCCCAATCCGGGGTGATGGCCGGGACGATGACCCTATCACCGGGCTTGAAATCCCTGACCTCGTTTCCCACCTCATCTACTATACCAAGCGCCTCGTGTCCCAGGATGAGGTTGTGCCGATCCCCGATCGCTCCCTCCCAGACGGTGTGGACATCCGACGTGCACGGCGCAAGTGCCAGTGGTTTGACGATGGCGTCCCTTGGGCCGCAGGCGGGCCTTTCTTTCTCAATCCATCCAATCTCCCCGATCTTGAGCATTGCCAGACCTTTCATCTTCTCACTCTCCTCTGGACAGGGGCATGGAGGGATATCCCTATAAAGATACCGGGGGGGCGGCACCGACCGGGGGTGATCGTGCGGAACCGGAAACATCCCGGCGGACGCTGTGTCGTCGCCGGTACGGGTTTTCCCGGGAGAAGCCGGATGATCCGATCTGATTGGTGTCGCGTGGGTGACCGGTAGAGCTACCGTTAATACTATCGGTGTGAAACCCACTCTACCCGCCACGCAACAGGAGCCCTCAGACCAGATGGCTGCACAACCCAGAACCTCACAAGAGAAGCCCGATCCCACAGGGCAGGATATGATTGTACAGGGGAATCCCACAGAACCCGGGCAGCCCTTCGACGACCGGATCCGCGAACTCCAGACCGAGGTCGATGCCCTTCGCCGGGAGAACGAGGCGCTCAGGCTGGCCGATACCGAGTGCAGGGAGAGAGAAAAAGCGCTGCGTCGTGAAAATGAGCGGATCAATGCCATCTTCTCCGCACTCGATACGGGACAGTCCCTTATCGACCCGGATATGACGATCGTGTGGGCCAACCAGAAGACCCGGGAATTTTTTCCCGAGAATGATCCCATCGGTGATAAGTGTTATCGCCTGTTCGAAAGCACGGGCGGGCAGTGTGAGGTTTGTGCAGCCCGGATTGCCCGTTCGACGGGCGAGGTCGTGAAGATCGAGAAGTACATCCCGCATCGCGGGCGCTGGTTCAGCATCGTCGCCCAACCCATCAAGGATACCTCCGGAGAGGTTGTTCGCATTCTCGAGAGTTACACCGATATCACCGAGCAGAAAGAGGGCGAAGCAAAACTTCGCGCCGCCGTGGAGAAGGAACACCTGAGAGCCACTGAACTGGATGCGATCCTTGCATCGATCCCGTCGGCCGTCTTCATCTACGATGCCCGCGGGGCTGTCGTTCGGGTGAACGATATGGTGCGCCAGGTGATCGATGGAACACCGGGACCTCTTGATCCAGCCTGTTTCGGGAAGAGCCGGGAAATGCTCGGGATCCTGCAACCGGACGGGACGCCGATTCCCATCGAGGCAACCCCCCACTACCGGGCGCTGCACGGAGAGACGGTGCAGGGAGAAGAGATGATGATCACCGGACTGAGCCGGGGGGTGCTCTGGGCGGATATATCGACAGCCCCCATCCACGATGCAGGCGGCACCATCGTCGGGGCCATTGCCATCCTCACGGATATCACCGGGCGCAGGCGCGGGGAAGAGGCGCTCAGGCGGCATACTGAGGAACTCACCCGGCTTCACAGCGACCTGAAAGCCGCGAACCGGGAGGCGAACCTCTACCTTGACATCCTCACCCATGACATCGGCAACACCGAGAACGTCTCCCGGCTCTACACCGATCTCCTGCTCGATACGCTCGGCGGCGAGGCAGCCGGGTATGCAGAGAACCTCCGGCGGAGCATCAACAGGAGCATCGAGATCCTGGGCAACGTCTCCACCATCCGCCGGATATATCGGGCCTCGCCGGAACTTACCCCGATCGATCTCGATGAGGTGATCACGGGGATGATCGCGAGTTTTCCCGCGGGCACCATCCACTACGACGGGACCCACTACCGGGTGCTTGCCGACGACCTTCTTCCGGTGATCTTCAACAACCTCATCGGGAACGCCGTGAAACACGGCGGGCCTGATGTCGAGGTCGAGATCAGGGTTGATGAGGTGGACGGCGAGGTGCGGGTCTCGGTCGAGGATACCGGGCAGGGTGTGCCGGACATGGAGAAAGAGGCCATCTTCCACCGCTACGAGCAGCAAAAACGTGGCGTCGGGGAGGGGCTCGGCCTTTACCTTGTGCAGATCCTCGTGGAGCACTACGGAGGCCGGATCTGGGCCGATGACCGGAGGCCGGGCTGCCCGGGTGAGGGCGCAGCGTTCCGGTTCACGCTGCAGATTGTACAGAGGACTGAATGAGCAAAGGGACCGACAGCGCCGTTCAGTTCTTTTGCGCGGCGATGACCGTGAACCCCGCCTGCGCATCGACCTCCGTCGGCGAAAACCCGGTGCGTCCGAGGAGATCCCTGACCTCGCCCGTCGAGTAAAACCGGGCGCGGGAGAGGAACCTGTGTTTATCCTTCTCGCTCAGGTATCTCCGGGCTACCACACCCTCACGCTCAAGAAACCCGAGGACGAACGTTCCACCCGGGGCAAGTATCCGGTGGATATCGGCGAACGCCCGGGCTGGATCGTCCAGGAAACATATGACCGTCACCATGAGCGCAGACGAGCACGATCCGTCCCTGAGCGGGAGCGATTTAGCCCGCCCGCGGATCACCCCGACCCCTCGCTCTCGCGCCATACGGCCGAGGGCGCATGAAGGCTCTATGCCGAGCGGGATGCCGAGGGGTGCGGCAAACCGTCCCGATCCGACCCCTACCTCGACGGCGCGGGAATCGGGGCGGGGGAGGAGGCGCCGGACCCGGGCAAGTTCCGCACAATACTCGGCGCGGTGCTCCTCGAACCAGCGGTCATACACCTCCGCAAACCGCTCGAGTACATCTCCGGTCATCCAACCACCCTCAACGCCCATACAGGCGCTCTCTCACCTTTCCTTCGACCACCTGCTCTCGTCGCCTCAGCGTCGAGAGATCCGCCTGTCCTTCCCGGTAGGAGGTGAAGAGGAGGTAGAGGAAGTCAACCGTCAGATCCATGACCTCCTTCTTGAACCGGACTTCGACGGTGACATCCCCGGCAAAGCCCTTGATGGAGAACCAGTTGGGTTTGTCGAACGTATAGAACCCCTCGCCGAGGTTGGGGAGCACCTCGACCTCTCCGAAGTTCTCAAGGTACGAAAAAAATCCCGCCGGTATCGGGGCGTTCAGGAGGAACTCTTTCATGAACGTGC
>JBAYQF010000151.1:0-4506 GCA_041677325.1 Methanoculleus sp. | reverse complement strand
ACTATATATTATGCCGTACCACAAACCGCCCAGCAGGGAGGTACCTGGTAATGGTGAAGATCTTTGATATGTTGCAGAACGACAGCAGGTTCAGCCGGCTGGTCGAGATCGTCCGAACCCTCGACGAGGAGAAGATACTACAGGGTGAGGGGCCGATGACATTTTTTGCTCCGATCGATTCGGCATGGGATGCGATTCCAGAACCGAACCGGTCGATGATCATGAACGACAGACAGATGCTCTCACACCTGATCGACTTCTTCACGATCGGTAATCGCAAGTGTACGCTCGATATGCTGCTCAAGAAGAACGTCGTAAAGACCGTTGAAGGGAATAATATCATGATCAGGAAGACCGATCGGGGTACGGAGGTGGATGGGGCCGTTGTGCTTGAAGGGGATATCGAGGTGGAGAACGGCATCATCCATGTTGTTGACAGCGTTCCATTCGCAACGCTCGCACAGGCCGAACAGGCTTACCTCTCGGCGAGCAGGTGAATTCCGCCGGGATGGAAAAACCCTTCTCTCCCCTCCCGGGTGCGGGGTACGCACCCCCATCCCGGCGGGGGCCGATGATAGAACGCGGCGCTCTCCTCGCAGGTAGTTCTCTTTCCGGGTCAGGAATATCATGTCCGTAGATATATATATCAGGCTAAATAATCCCGGGGATCACCCATGAAGAGTATCTTTGAAACAGCCCGGGAAGATGCCCGGTTGAGCACCTCCATTGCGATGCTACAGGCCGGTGGAATGATGGGAATACTCCAGAAAGAGGGAGAGTATACGGCATTGTTCCCAACAAACGAAGCATACTCCAATTTTCCTGGGGAGGTGATGGATGCTGTCGCGGCCGACCGGGAGCGACTTGCGAGCATGATCCTGTATCACATAATCCAGGGCAAACTCACCACGCACGAACTCGCTCGGATGGAGGCGATCAGGACGCTGCAGGGCGATCACCTGGATATCACGGGACCTCCGGCGGCGGTACGGCTGAACGATGCCGCCATCATCCAGCCCAATATTGAGTGCACGAACGGCATCTACCATGTGATCGACAGGGTGCTCATGCCGCGGGCGGTCGAGGCACGGGTGAAGAGGTAGATCCCCTTGCCCGGTGAGAGCCCGGCCTTCTGTGTGGGGTTGTATCTCAGAACCGGCCGCATGAAGGGTATCCTCACGACCTTCTCGCATCCAGGGGCCGTCCGGCATGTCAGACCCCGGAGGTTGAGCGACGAAAGGAGATATGTGCTCGTTATCCTGGATAATAACACATTCCTGGAGATTTCCCCGAGGATGCGATCGATCGGTCCGGCGCAAAGATGCTCCGGGACGGTGACCCGACTATAGAGGTATGCCGATCATCGGCGCCCGTCGCGAGAACTTTTGCCGCATGCGGATAGCGGAACGTATAAGTGATCCGGCATGGTTAGTGGTGCGCGTGGAGAAAACGGTATGAAGTGTATCATCGATACCCTGGAGGATTCCGAGAACCTTGGCGTGTTCCTCGATCTGGTCAGGATTGCGGGGATGGAACCGATGCTCCGTGAGAGAGGGCAGTTCACGGTCTTCGTCCCGACGGATGAAGCGTTTTCAAGGGTTCCAGAGGACCGGATGGACGAGATCCGGCAGGATGCAGACAAACTCCTCCTCATCACGAGTTACCACGTCGCGCCGGGCCAGCTGACATCAGACGATCTCCGGAACATCGCCGCCGTCAGGTCGATCCTCGGGACGGATCTCATCATACGGTCGTCTGACCGGGGGATCACCGTCAACAGTGTCCCGATTGTGGAAGCAGATGCGTTCTGCACGAACGGGATATGCCATGCCATCAGCGCGGCGCTCATCCCGCCGGTGCTGAAGCTCGTCGCCCCGTGATCGGGATGCCCCTCACCGGCAGGTGTATACACCCTCGCTCTCGGCGACGAACCCCTCACGTTCGAGGTCGCCGAGGATCCTCTTCACCCGCCCGGGTTCTTCGCAGAGCTGGAGGATCATCTCTTTTTCCGTGACCGTTCCCTCTTTGAGGACGAGCGCGAGTATCTTTCCCCTGACCTGCCGGTCCGACCCCTCGAACCGGCTCTGCCGTGAGTAGGACGCGCTCCTCCGGTTCGGGTTCGCCGTCCGTCTCTTCAGCACCGTGCCGTAATCCATCAATGCACCATACCACTCCCGCGGGTTCTCGCAGTAGAGCGCCTGCTCGACGAGCGGGAGAATCTCGTCGTCCCGGATACCTTCTCTATCCTGGAAGAAGAAGTGGATGAAGATCCGCCGGATGTTCGTCTCGATGTAGGCGACCGGCGTGTTGAACGCATACGCGCAGATCGCTGCCGCGGTAGCCTTCCCGATCCCGGGTAAGGTCGCGAGCGTCTCAACGTCGGCGGGGAGTTCGCCGCCGTATTCGTCCACGACGCGTTGTGCAGTCTCCTGGAGTGCGATTGCCCGGCGGTTGTAGCCCATGCCCTGCCAGGCAAGGAGCACCTCGCTTCTCGGGGCGCGGGCAAGGCTCTCAAAGTCCGGGAACCGTTCTATGAACTCGGGGTATCTCGTGGAGACCCGCTCGACCTGCGTCTGCTGGAGCATGATCTCGGAGACCAGGATCCGGTAGGGGTCGGTGGTGCGCCGCCAGGGGAGGTTGCGGCCGTGAGCCCGGGAGTAGGAGAGGATGAGGTCCTGGAAGAGCCGGATGGCCTCCGGCGTTGGCCCGTGTGCCCTGGTCTCTTCGAGGATCCGCTGTTCGAGGTCGTTCTGGTCGGGGTCGAGGCTGCCGATCACGGTATAGTATCTGTCCGACAGGGGGAAAATAGGTTGGACAGGGAGGTTACCCCTCACTCCATCCGCGCCCGCATCACCGTGAGCCGGACGCTGTTCCCCCCATCGAGGGGGAACGTCCGCTCCTCCCCATGCGCCCGGCAGAACTCCTGGAGGTCGAGCATGTGCCGGAACCCCGCCGCCGCCTTTTCGTTCTGCACCAGTTCAAGCGGCGGTTCTAAGAGCGGCCGGGGCAGGAAGACGACGCACTTCGCCCGCCCCCGGGTCAGCGATACGTTCAGGCGGTTCCTGCTGTAGATGAACTCGGCCTCGCGAAAGGCGGTCTCGACGTCGCTCACACCGTAACTGATGATCACACTCTCCGCCTCCTGCCCCTGCATTTTATCGACGGTATCGACAAACGGCGGATATTTCCAGGCCCGAATCCCGGAAAGGCTGCTTTTGATGGCGCTTATCTGGGCGTGGTGCGGGCTGACGATGAAGAGGCCGTGCCGCCAGAACCGGTAATCCCCATCCTCCGTCGCCGGATACCGTTCTCCTGAGAGAGGATCGACGAGCCTCTCCCGGAGCGCTCCGGCGAGCCGCGCGACCAGCGCCGCCTCGACCGGGTTCTCCACCGTCGTCCGGATGCCCTCAAGAACGCAGAGCACGAGCGGGTATGCCGGATCGATGGCCCACTCCATCCACTCCTCGAGCGGCGGGGCCGGTGCGAGGGCGATCCGCCGGCGCGCTATCGCGTCGGTTGCGGGGGCATATCCGGTGCCGTAGAGCGTCTCCGCCGGGAACCCCGAGAGGGTGCGGTTCATCCGCCAGTTCTCCCGGAGCTGGCAGGTGTAGATGGAGTGGGAGGGGTCGTCGCGGTGCCGGAGGTAGGCGAAGATGGAATCCTCGAGCCCGGGAAGTCCGTCGACCGGTGCCGGATACGCTCCCTGGATGACCGGCGGGAGCTGGAGGTCGTCCCCGGCGAGGACGAGCCGTCCGCCCGGCCCGAGCATCGGGAGCACCATCGCGAGTTCCGCCGCCCGCATCTGCGACGCTTCATCGACGATCAGGAGATCGAGAGACGGGAGAGACTTTTCGAGTCTCGCGAAACCATGCACCGTCCCGCCGAGGAGAAGGGCGGGGTAGCCGACGACGGTCTCCGCCCGGTCATGGGCCAGCACCTCAAGGCTCCGCTCACCGCCGGGTGTCCGGATATCCCTTAGTTTGTATATCGGAAGGCCGGCGGTGAAGCCGAACTCGTCGACCGAGCCCTGCACCTTGATGAGCAGGTTTTCGACGGCCGCGTGGGTGAACGCCGCAACTCCCACACGGACTCGCTCCCCGTGCGCCCGCCGGGCTTTGACGAGCGAGAGGATCGCTGTTGCAAGGAAATGCGTCTTCCCGGTCCCGGGCGGCCCCCAGACCAGGGTCAGGCAGTTTTTCATCACATGGGAGAACGCAGCGCTCTGGCTCTCCGTGAACCCGGCTTCGCGGACGAGCCGCCCGGCGTCGGCGGCGACCTTCTCCGATTCGGCGATCGGTACGGCGAACCCCCGCGGGTCGTGGAGGAGGCGGATGAAGTCGCTCTCCGGCTGCTCGTCGAGAGCAAGGAGGCGGTCGATGGAGCGCGGAGCGGTGAAATCCGTGAACCGGGGGTGGAGCACCACGAGATCACCCTCGGCAAAGGGCGCGTGATCGCGGGGATAGGTCACCTCCAGCACAAGCCCCCTGACCTCTCCGGCCGCCCGGT
>JBAYQF010000150.1:0-4549 GCA_041677325.1 Methanoculleus sp. | reverse complement strand
GGAGGAGAACACAGGAAACGGTCGTCTACGGCCTCCCATCCATCAAGAACCGTGCCGGACGGTCAGTTGCGATCCTGGCGTTCAAAAGGCTAAATGATATCCGGAAGATGAGATATCCAGGTGGTTATTGAACCGCGGCCTTCGCCCATTCCATGATGGTGGCGATATGCCGCCGTACGAAGAGCGCAAGCCCCACGGAGTCCGAGTAGAGGGCGGACGGCTGGCCGTCGGCGCCTTCCATCCAGAGCAGCGCCCGGGTATCGTCCACCAGGAAGACGCCTGAACGCTCATAAGGCAGCATCCTCTCCGTAAGAGACGGAGTCTCGTGGAGGGCGGCGAGGGGGAGGACGTGAAGATGGAACCGGGACGGTTGTTCGCCGGTCCAGCGCTCGGTAACGAATTCAACCTGCACGGATTCAGGGATGGAGTCAAGCAGCGAGAGAACACTTCGCCGGAGAAGGTCCCCTGTCGCAAACAGCTCAACATTCCGTTCTGCACTCCGAAACATTTCGGCGAGGCGGGTTCTGATGTTCTCTTCTCCGTAGATCGTCCAGACCAGCTCCTGGTCACCCCGGTCGTCCAGCCTCTTCTCCCGGTATATCGCATCGAGGGCGACCCGGGCGCTCTCTGCATCGGCTTCTATCCGGCGCATCAGGTTCTCAATACCCTGGCCGGGGGGGACCGCACCGAAGCGTTTGGGTGTCGTGTGCGAGACACTGACCAGTTCTTTCTGGACAAGACGATCGAGAACGGGGTAGACAGATGCGCGCGGCACGCCGGAGATCTCGTGGACTTCCGTTGCAGTCGCGCCCACCATTCTGAGAAGCCCGATGTATACGAGCGCTTCGTACTTGGTAAGCCCCAACGATTTGAGGGATTCAAGGAGGAGGGTGGGGACGTCCCGAGGTGCCTTCATTCCACCATGTATATATACTGTCCAGCAATAAATGTTGTTGTTATCATAACAACAAGGTGAAGCTATGCGCTGGCAATACGTACCCGTACTGATGCTCCTGCTGGCACTCCTGGCTGTGCCGGGGTCGGCGGCAGGCGTCAAGTACCTCTATGGAAGCCCTGATCTATCGGCGACGATCGCCGGAACCAACGAGTTTGCACCGGGCGCCGATGTTCCCCTGACCGTCATTGTATCCAACAGCGGCCTGAATACCCATAAGATCGCCACCCCGTCGCTCCCCCCCGATGACCTGCCGAACACTGCGAAGCTGGTCACCGTGGCGCTCAAGAGTGACGACACACCGTTCACCGTCAAGACCGACCCCCAGTTCCTGAGCGATATCATGGGCGGCGGGGCGGGAACGGCCACATTCAACGTGAAGGTGGCAGATTCCGCAGAACCAGGGGAGTACACGCTGCCGCTCAAGGTGACCTACACCTATCTGCAGGAAGCAGAGGATTACGGGGACCTTCTCCGCTACAACTACCTGGAGAAGACCCTGACCCTGCCGCTCCCGGTGCGGGTCACGCCCGATCTCCAGGTTGAGGTTGCCGGTGTGCAGACCGAGTCCCTCAACGTCGGCACGGAAGGCTACGTCTCGATGACCCTGACGAACACCGGGCACGATACGGCAAAGAAGGCCATCGCGAAGATCATCAGGAATGGTGCAAGCCCGCTCATCCCAACCGACGGCAGCGTCTACATCGGGACGCTCGGGCCCGGAGAAGCGGTGGATGTGAAGTTCAAGGTCTCGATCGCGAACAGCGCCGAACCGCAGTCGTATCCGGTGGACATCGCGATCACCTACGAGGACTACGAAGGAACGATGGTGACCTCCCGGCCGACGACCATCGGTATCCCTGTCGGCGGCAAGATAGATTTTGAGGTCGTTTCGCCGACGATGACACTCAATCCGGGCGGCAAGAGCATCCTTGAGGTCACCTACAGGAACTCGGGTGCGGCACCGGTCTACAGCGCCCAGGCCCGGATCAGCGCCGTCGATCCCTTCACCAGCAGCGACGATACCGCCTTCCTCGGCGATATTGCTCCCGGTGAGACTGCGACGGCACGGTTTGAGGTGAACATCGACAACGGTGCAACCATAAAGGAGTACGGGATCGACTCCGAGATCCGCTACCGCGACAACCTCGATAACAGCAAGATATCCGATACCATGAAGGTGCGGGTCGCGCTTGAGAAGAAGGCGGGATCCATCTTCACCAATCCGATCATCCTCATCGCCATCCTGGCAGTCGTCATCGGTGCAGGGTATTATATATTTGTGTACCGTAAGAAACAGAGATGAACGGGTACTGGGACGGACCTAAACCGGAGCCGCAGGTAAGGACAATCGAGGAGATGCGAGATGTTCTCGCAGATCCCGCCTGCACCTCCGATCAGCCCCTCTATTTTATGTACCGAGATCTTGCTCAGACCGAGAGCGACCGGGAGTGGCTCCGGCAGCACCATATCCGCTACGACATCACCGTCATCCCCGCCCGGACGCTCTGCGGGGAGTACGTCAAGACGAAAGGGCACTACCATACGATGAACCCGGCAGGGGTGCTCTACCCCGAGATCTATGAGGTGCTCGAGGGGAGGGGGCACTACCTCCTCCAGACCCGCAGCGCCGAGGATGTGGTGATGGTAAAGGGCAGCGCCGGCGACAAGATCCTGATCCCGCCGGGTTACGGCCATGTGACGATCAACCCCGGAAAGGAGGATCTCGTGATGGCGAACCTCGTCTCGTCGGAGTTCACCAGCAACTACGGCCCCTTTGCAGACCTGAAGGGAGCCGCCTACTACGAGATGGAGGGGGGAGCGCTCGTGAAGAACCCGCACTATCCCGATGCCCCGCCGGTGCGCTACTGTGACCCGGTGGAGGTTCCGGAGATCGGGATCGAGAAGGGAGTAGGGCTCTACGATCTCATCGGGCGGCCGCGGTCGGTCGTGTTCCTGAATCATCCCGAGCAGTTCATGGAGATCTTCGCCGCTGCGACCGGCGGATGCCTGGCGATGCGGTAGGTTCGCAATCGCACGCGCCCCTACAGAGGCCCGGCCTCTCAGGTTCTCTCCCGCATCTCATCGAGCACCTGGCACGTCCGGCATATACGCCCGCATGGCTCCCCACACCGCTCGCAAACCCTGAACCCCTCACCCGAAATCCTCTCCGGCTCCCTGAGCGACTCGCCCAGGTTCACGAGCGCATACTTCGTCGCCGGGTGGCGGTAGGCGTAATCGTCGAGGATCCCCCTGACGTCGCCCCGGAGTGCGTCGCCCGCATAGGGGCAACCTGCAAGATCGAATCCCTCCACGTGGAGAAAGGCATAGAGCGCCACCTCGCGCTCCGGTATGCGCATGAACGGCTTGATCCGCGGAACCATCCCCTCCACCTCCCGCATGGAGCGGGTGAGCCGACCGGCATCGCCCCGGAGGGCGTTCATCAGGACCGACTGCGCCTCGTCGTCCAGGGTGAACCCGTAGGCGAACTTCGTGACACCTTCTTCGCGGGCGATCCGGTTCATCAGCGCCCTGCGGAGCACGCCGCAGTAGGAGCAGGAGAGTCCCGTCCCCTTCCGGGCGACGATCTCATCGAGCGTGATCCCGTACTCGTCGCAAAACGATGCCGTCACCAAGGGTACACCCATGCCGTCGGCGATCGCCCTTGCCCTCTCAGGGTCACGGTAGCCGGATATCCCTTCGTCCACGGTGATCGCCATCAACCGGACATCCCGGCGTTCGCTGAGGAGTTTATGGAGGAAGAAGAGGACGGCGCTCGAATCTTTACCCCCCGAGAGCGCCACCGCCACCGTATCCCCGGACTCGATCCAGCGGTGCTCCCGGATCGTCCGCTTCGCTTTCGCCTCAAGATCGCGGTTGAAATGGTGCTCGCAGAGGTGCAGCCCGGAGTATCGCTGGAAAAGGATCGCGTCCCGGCGACACTTGCTGCACTGCATGTTTGCTCGATCATCCTTTTATCACCATGTCACATAAATGGTGTAGAAGATGCCTGTTCCTGCAGAATACGTGCGATCCCTGCACGCTTACGAACTCCGGATCCTGCTCGCCCTCGAACGCCTCATGCGGCGTTACCGCTGGGTGCCGCTCGATGTGCTCAAATCAGCCACCAGGTTCTCGGAATCCGAACTTTCTTACCGCCTGGGCAGGCTGATGGCCATGGATATGGTCAGGTACGAAAAGACCCCCTACGAGAGTTACGCCCTCGTCTTCAACGGTTACGACAGCCTTGCTCTCCATACCCTCACGCGCCGGGGCACCGTCCAGGCGCTCGGGACGCTGATCGGCGTCGGGAAGGAGTCGGAGGTCTATGAGGCGATGGGACTCGGGGTCGTCGTGCTGAAGTTCCACCGGGTCGGGCAGCGGTCGTTCCAATCCGCCCGCGTAAAACGCGGCTACATGCCGGATTCCGGGCACTGTCCCTGGATATTTGCTTCGAGCAGCTCGGCAAAGATGGAGTACAGCGCCTTAAAGACTCTCCACCCCACCGTCTCGGTCCCGCTCCCGATCGACCAGAACCGGCACGTCGTGGCGATGTCGTTCGTGCCGGGCGTCAACCTCTCGCGAGCGACCCTC
>JBAYQF010000149.1:0-4560 GCA_041677325.1 Methanoculleus sp. | reverse complement strand
TCCCGGTTACTTCTTCCTCTCAGGGGGACGCATGACGTCCTCCGGCGATTTGATGTCCGGCCTGATGTGGGTCATCGGAAGGCAGTTGTACATCTCGCAGGCACAGGTCGGGCATTTGACGAGATCCTCGTCGGTACTGTCGATCCGGACCTCCCGCCCACAGTCGATACAGATGAATCGACCGGGACCCGGTTTCTCTCCTGCTTGTGCAGTCTTACTGGTTCCTGGTTCGGCCACAGGCACTCACCAGACCGATCATATCGTTTCAAGGTATTTAGCAGTATCCTCTCCATCCGGACCAGCATAGCCCTCCGGGCTCCCGTGTGCCGCATCCTATTAATAGGGGCGTGTTCAACCCAGAACCATGGGGAAAAAGGTCATTGCGCTGCTCGGGAGCCCGCTTACCAGTGGAAACACCGCTATTCTCCTTGCCGAGGCCATCAGAGGTGCAGAGGAAGCCGGGTGCGAGGTCGAGAAGCTCGAGGTTGCGCGCCTGGATATCCTGCCCTGCATGGAGATCTTTTACTGCAAGGAGAATGAGGCCTGCCGGATCCAGGACGAAATGGTGGGGATATACGATAAATTCCGCGAGATGGACGGCCTGATCATTGCGACTCCTGTGATGACGATGGGTATCCCGGGAAGGCTCAAGTCGTTCATGGACCGGTTCCAGGTCTTTTACATGGCTAAGTACCTCCGCGGTCGCCCCTTTGTCTCCCCGGAGCGGCGGAAAGGACGGAGAATGCTCTTCATATCCATCGCGGGGATGAATATCCCGAACGTCTTTGACGGAGCAAAGGCGACCGCGAAGGCATTTGGGGAGATCATCGACTGCCCCTACCGCGATGAGGTGCTCCGAAACGATATGGATACGATCCGGGATATCAGGACCCGGCCGGAGGTGATGGAAGCGGCCTACCGGAAAGGCTGTGAGCTCGGCCGGTTCCTCTCCCGCACTGCTCCTCCGGCGTGAATCGTCGACCCTGATGTGGGCGGGCTGTCCCGGCGCCGGATGTCATAAAGGTTTAATACAGCGCTTCATGAAATGATCCACGTATGCCGACTGATGAGAACGCTCAGAATGCGTTCGCCGGGGAGTCCCAGGCGAACAGAAAGTACTCGGTCTTTGCAGAGAAGGCAGCCGCTGAGGGGTATCCTGCGGTGGCAAAACTCTTCCGCGCGACAAGCGAGGCGGAAGCCGTCCATGCAAAGCGCATCCTCTTCATCATGAACGCCGTAGGGAGCACCGAAGAGAACCTGAAGGGTGCGATGGAGGGGGAGAACTACGAGTTCATGGAGATGTATCCTGCATTCATCGCCGACGCAAAGAGCGAACGCAAGAATGAGGCCACGATCGTCTTCACCCACGCGATGAAGGCGGAAGAGGTTCATGCAAACCTCTACCTCCAGGCACTCGAGGCCGTCCGGGATGGAAAGGATCTCGATGTAGAGAAGATCTACCTCTGCCCGGTCTGCGGCGATGTCGAACTCGGAGAACCGCCGGAGAAGTGCCCGATTTGCGGCGTCCCGACGCGTATGTTCCGTGAAATCCAATAATACTTCCTTTTTTCAGCCTTGTGCCCGTTCCGCACCGTCTCCTACATTTTAAATAGGGCTTATGAGATACCCCCCTCCATGGTGGGTGTGAAGGTCTACACGACGGGGAGTTGCCCCTACTGCCGGATGGTCCAGGCGTTCCTCACAAAGCACGGCGTTGAGCACGAGCTCGTCGATGTCGGGAAGGACCGTGAGGCGGCGCGGGAGATGGTCAGGATATCGGGGCAGCGGGGAGTGCCGGTCACGGTCTCCGGCGATGTGGTGATCGTCGGGTTCGATGCAAAACGGCTCCAGGAACACTTTGGGGCACCGGTGGCGGGAGATATCTACGATGTGATCATCGTGGGTGCCGGCCCGGCCGGGCTGACCGCTGCGGTCTACTGTGCCCGGAAACGGATGAAGACCGCTGTCATAGCGGAGAACATAGGCGGCCAGGCGGCCTCAAGCTGGGTGATCGAGAACTATATGGGGTTCTCGACGATCTCGGGCGAAGAACTGACCCGGAAGTTCGAGGAGCAGGTCAGAGGGTTTGATGTCCGTCTCGAACTTGAGAGCGTCGGGGAAGTTCGAAAAGAAGGCAGGACGTTCCTCGTCCGGACGGCCTCGGGAGCCACCTACCGTGGCCGGACACTCATCCTCGCCCCCGGTAAAGAGCCGCGGAGACTGGGGATCCCGGGTGAGGACCGGTTGATGGGGCGGGGAGTATCGATCTGTGCCATCTGTGATGCCCCGTTCTACCGCGACAGGCCGGTAGCCGTCGTCGGCGGTGGGAACGCGGCGCTCCAGACCGCGATCGAGATGACGAAGTATACGAATTCCGTGACCTTGATCGCCCGGAAGGCGTTCCGGTGCGACGAGATCTACTTCACCCGGGCAGCGGAGGCGGGGATACGGGTCCTCGCCCACCACGAAGTGACGGCGCTCCATGGGGAAGAGAGTCTGACCGGGGTCACGATTCGCGATAACGAGACCGGGGAAGAACTGGATCTTGAAATCGACGGCCTCTTCCTTGCGATCGGGCTTGTACCGAATACGCGGTTCCTCGGGGACCTGGTGGCGCTGAACGAAGCAGGGGAGATCCTCATTGACAATGATGGCCACACGAACGCTCCCGGGATCTTTGCAGCCGGGGATGCAACCAGTGTTCGGGCAAAACAGATCATCGTCGCCGCCGGCGATGGTGCAAAGGCGGCGCTTGCGGCGCATGAACATCTTGAAGAGCTCACGGGCAGGCCGACCGAGGAGCAGGTCGTCTGCACGTGAGATCGGGGTTGTAAGGTGGGTTTGGGGGAACACCCCCACCCCGCGGAGAGGGTCTCCCGGCCGGCGGGTGTGAGAATGAAAGCAGGGTCATTTCATCCAGTGGTCATCACCCCGGGTGGTTACGGGAGACGTCAATCCCGGGATCTTTGAGGCACTTTGCACGGAACCTCTCGACCATAGGGTTCCCATGCCGCCGGTGCCGGGTTTTACGTGGAATCTTCTCGTTCTCCATCTTTCTTCCGGTACCCTTCGAGCAGAACCGTCACCAGATTCTTCACCGGCACGTCCGTGCAGTCTGCGATGTGGAACTCGCAGAACGGGCAGACCGTCACCACGACATCGGCGCCGGTCGCTTTCACGCACTCGTCACGCTTCGCCCCGAGGGCTTTTGCCTCCTCCGGCACCCCCGATCGGACGCCGCCTCCGGCACCGCAGCACTGCGTGGGCATCTCCACGAACTCCCTGACGGCATCGCGGAGGAGCGCCCGCGGCTCCTCGCTGATCCCCTGGCCGCGGAGGAGATGGCAGGGGTCGTGGTAGGTCGCCGTGATATCGAGCTTCGTCGGCGGTTCGATCCCGTACTCGGTCAGGATCTCCGTGACGTCTTTCACCTCAAACGGCGTCTCGTAATCGTTCTTCAGCGTCGCCCCGCACCCGGCGCAGATCGTCATCACGGTCGTTATCCCCCGGTTGGCGAAGGCCTCAATGTTTTTCCTCTTCAGGTCATCGATGAACGCTGTCTGCCCCGTCCGGATCAGCGGCGACCCGCAGCAGACCTGGTCGTGAGGGACGATCACCCGGATGCCGTTGCGCTTCATGACCTCCATCGCGTCGAGCGCCGTCTGCGGTACCCGGCCGTTGAACATGCACCCGACGAAGAACCCCACCTCGCCGCGGACGGGGCCTTCGGGCTCGATCACCTCCGGGACCTGTTCGAGGAAGGTCTCCTTTGTCCGCTCGACGCTCCGGCCGGTCTCCTGCACCAGCCGGGCCACTTCCTGGTGGCGGGGGAGGGTCAGGCCGCGGCGGTTCGCGATCTCCCGGAGTTTCTCGATTGCTTTGCCCGGGATATCGATCTCCTTCGGGCAGACCTCCAGGCACCGCCTGCAGGTCGTGCAGTAGAAGAGCCCCTTCTCGATCGCATCGGTTATCCTGTCCCCCGAGTCACGGGGGTCGAGAACAAGGCGCATCTCCTGCCGGAGCACCGTCGGCCCGGCGAACTCCGTCACCTGGAGCGCCGGGCAGGCTGATACGCAGCAGAAGCACTCGATGCAGTCCCGGAGCGGCTTGATCGCCTCGATCTCATCTTTTGCCGGGAGCTCTGTATCCGGTGCCGGGCATATCCGGGCGATCTTCGCGATCACCGGCTCCAGGTCGACCATCAGATCCTTCAGGACGGGGAGCGCCAGCGGCTCGACCGTCATCCCGTCCCGTGCCTCCTCCATGCAGGCGAGGACGGGTTTTCCATCTACCCGGACGGCGCAGCTCCCGCACTGCCCGGATCCGCAACAGTAGCGGTAGGCGAGAGCCGGATCGTATCCATCGCGGACGGCGTGGAGGGCGTGGAGAACCCGGGCGCCTTCGTTGATCCGGACGGTGTAATCCACAAGGTGCGGTTCCGCGTCCACGGCGGGATCGAAGCGTGATACCCGGATCGTGATCGTCCTCATGCCGTGCCCTCCCGTTGCTCGATCCCTTCACGGGCAAGTGAGACGTAGGTGTGGCCGAAGGGTGACTTCC
>JBAYQF010000148.1:0-4573 GCA_041677325.1 Methanoculleus sp. | reverse complement strand
CCGCACCCTGGCCGGAGGGTACCCATATGCCCTTCTTCGGCAATCCCCACTCCGTCCGCGCCTTCGGCGCTCCTCCCCCGCCCACGAGGGGCGGGGGCAGTCAATGGTGATAGCAGACGGAAAGCCGTGCACAGGGAAGCAGGTCAGGGAGCCACTCTTTTCCAGAATCTCCCCATGCAGTGGATCGTGGGAATATCGCCATAGGGAGAGGTATCTCTACCCTGTTCGGCCCGGGCTAGAAAAAGAGGATGATTTACCGGACGACGAGCAGTGGCGGTTTGACCGCACCGCCGATCTGCTCGAGCAAGGCGCTGATCCGGGCCTTTCCGCTTCTTCCGAAAGCTCCCATGACGATCAGCCCGTATTCACCGGAATTCGCTTCTTTCAGGATCTCTTCGCGGATCGATCCCTCGACGATCTTTGACGAGCACCGGATTCCCTCCCCTCGGTGGCGGGAGATGATGCTGTTCTGGTCGTCCTCGATGCTCTTTTGCATGTCCTTCCAGATCCGCCCCTCATAGCCCTTCAACTGGTCGCAGATCCCGCTCTGGGTGCAGAAGTTGAACGCCATCGCCTTCGCCTCCACGATATCCAGCACCGAGAAGAGGACTACCTCGGCATCTTTTTGCTTAGCCATCTCAACCGCATGCAGAGCCGCTTTCTGGCTCCATTTTGAACCATCGATAAGCACGAGAATCTTCATAGTCGTTCACATCGCAAATTTCAGCCAGAGCATTCCAAATCCTACCGCAACCGTCACGAAGAGCACGAGCATCCCCACTTTCAGGAAGTCGACGAAGGTTATGTCGATCCCCTCGCGCTCGGCGATACCGATGACGACCACGTTTGCCGACGCCCCGATCGCGGTGCCGTTCCCGCCGAGGCATGCGCCGAGGGCGAGCGACCACCAGAGCGGGTAGACGTCCATCGTCGCCCCGAGGTCATGGATGAGCGGGATCATCGCCGCAGTGAGGGGGATGTTATCCACGATGGCAGAAGCGATCGCAGCGAACCAGGTCACGATGAACATCGCCTCCCCCGTCGACCCGACGTTCTCGATCATCACCGCAGCGATGCTCGATATGATCCCGGTCTCGACGAGAGCGCCCACGATGACGAAGAGCCCGCCGAAGAAGAAGAGCGCCGGCCACTCGATCTTCTCAAATATCTCCTCCGGCGACTGCCTGCTCCAGAAGAGGAGTATCGCCGCCCCGATGAGCGCCACTTCCGCAGGTTCGAGTCCCATCGCCGGATCGACGAACGGCAGGATGAAGTTCAGGATCTCTCCTATCCGGTCGTGAATGAAGAAGAGGAAGACTACGAGGGCGATGACGGCCACCGATTTGTTGAAGAGCGATCTATCGGTGATCGCCGCCCGCTCGTCCAGGTTGTTGAGCGTCCTGACCATCTCCTGCCGTTCCTCGGCATTTACCTTCATCGACCTGCCGTAGATGGCGTACATCATCAGGAGGAGGATCACCATATCGATGGCCATGATGGGGGCGAGATGGATGATGAACTCGTTGAACGTCAATCCCGCAGACGACGCGATCATGATGTTCGGCGGATCGCCGATGAGCGTCGCCGCCCCACCGATGTTTGAGGCGAAGATCTCCGTAACCAGGAACGGAATGGGGTTGAGGTTCATCACCCTCGCGACATAGAGGAGCATCGGGGTGAGGAGGAGGACGGTGGTGACGTTGTCGAGGAACGCGCTCACGATCGCCGTTACGATCGCAAAGAGTATGAGAACCCGGATAGGGCTTCCTTTCGCGAGTTTTGCCGTTCGTATCGCGATATACTCAAAGAGGCCGCTGCCGCGGGCGGTGTTGACGATGATCATCATCCCGAGGAGCAGGAAGATTGTCCCGAAGTCGACGTGCCGGAGGAGCGCTTCCCAGGGGACGACCCCGATGAAGACCACGATCGCCGCACCGAGCATGGCGGCGACCGACCTGTGGATCCGCTCGTCGATGATGAGTGCATAGGTGAAGAGGAAGACCGCTACCGCGATCAACGCCATCGTTTCCATCGATTCACCCGTCAGTAGATGAGCGCAGGGATCTCCACCCGCTGGCAGATACGCAGGACAACCGGGCTTACTGAGACGTCGGTCGATTCGCCGTCGGCATAGCGCCGGCAGAGTGCAACCATGTCGTGGCTCTTTGCCATCCGGACGATGTCATCGCCCTTATGCCCGACGAACATGCGTGTCTGGGTTGAAAAACCACGTTTTTCGAGTTTCGCTGCAATCCGTTCGAGAAGTTTCTGGCCGTACTCTTCTTTCTTCGCCTGGAACTCTTTCGTCGATTCGCTATCGAGCGCCTGTTCAAGGAGCTTGATCACCTCGGTGTCCGTGATGTATGCAAGCGATATGGTGGCATTGTAGGCCGAGAGCACGTCGAGCGCCTCATCGGTGATATCCTGAACGAAGAGATCGAGCGGCACCAGGATAGACCGGACCTCCGGGATGAACATCTCCTCGTCGGCCAGCAGGAACTCGCGGTAATCCTTCAGGATTGAGTCGTATCGTCGTCCGGCGATATCTTTGAACTTTCTCTGTATCAAGGAAGAAGAGTATCCCATTGGTAACTACATTTCCCGGCACATTTGCTTAATACTTTTGTTTACCCGGCTCTGTGCTTCTGATGCGCCGAAAAACCGGACAGTGCTCATCCGCGGGAGTTGCCGGCGGCAGGGCATCAACATCGTGCAGGGTCGGCGGGATTTACCGTTATCGCCGGTCCAGCGATGCGAGTGCCTCCCTGCAGGTCGGGCAGAGCGTTTTTTTCTTCCGGTCAAGTTCGTCCAGGGTCTTTGGCCGGAACATGACACATTCGGGGTTTTCACAGTGTTCGAGTCCGAGAAGGTGCCCGATCTCGTGCGCGCCCTCTTTTGCGGTCCGGTCGATGAGATCGGTGTCGTCCGGAACCCTGCCATAGTAGTCATTCGCGAGGCGGGCGGTCGAGACGATGCCGACGCCGCATACGGGTCTTGCGAGGCCGAAGACAAAGTTGCAGCCGTTGGTGTAGAGGTCGCAGGAGGTGACGAGCAACAGGGGGCCGTCGATATCGTATCTGCGCGTGAGCGTATCCTGCATGCGGTTCAGGATCTGCTGGGCATCGTGCTGGTCGCGATTCCGGTCGTAGCCGTCGATGAGGAACGGGTACCTGACGAGTGCGGGATCTTTCCCGAGGATCATCGCGATCATCCTGATGACCGGGAGTTCGATACCTTGCGGTGCCTGCAGGTCCCAAAGAATATTGATGCCCATTACCTAATCTCTGGGTAATGAGTCTGTATAAACATATTGAACGAAGTATCGGGGAATATATCGCCGCCCGGTATCGCAGGGCTGTCGAGGTGGGTATCGGCAACAACCCCGGGGCAGCAAGGCTGATAGATGCCGCCGGCGCCCTGATGCTCTGCACCGATATCAGGCCGGGCATCCGGCACGACGGACTCGTTGTTCTGGTCGACGACATATTCGAGCCGGAGATCCGGCTGTATGAGGGTGCGGACCTGGTCTACGCCGTGCGGCCCGGCGTGGAGATGGTTCCGCCGCTGATAGCGCTCGCCGATCGGATCGACAGCGATCTCCTGGTCTATCACCTGGGATGCGAGATCTACGGGGACGGCGGCGAGGTTGTGTATGCCGGCCCGGTCATCCTTCATTGCTACCGCCGCCGCAGTTTGTAGAGAGCGATCTCGCTTTATGGTGCGGATATCCTGCGGAGTTTATATTTTGTAGCCCCCGCCCCGCCCGCGCCTTCGGTGTTCCTCCCTTGCCCATGCTGGAAGGGGGCAATGTGTGGCGATACCCGGGGAGCAGTCGTGCACGGGTCTTCTCTGGCATTCCACATACAGTTGATCGTGGAAGATATTCTCCTTGGGGGTGGCAGCTCGCGGTGAAAGGGGAACCCGCCCTCTCTCTTCAAACAACGTTCTCCAACCAGAGCAAAGGTGGTGAAGCCGTGGCGCCTCCCCGGCGCTTTCAAAAATCCAAAAAAAAGATATTACGTGCTAAAACAGCGTCGCCTGGCCCGGGGGCGGATCCCGTCGGGACTCTCCGATATCGGCGGGTGGATCGCCGTCCCCGGGGTTCTTGCTCTTCCGGGTTGCCTTTTCCCGGACGGTGGTGGCCTTCTTCTCCTTCTCTTTCTCCTCTTTTGCCACATCTTTGACGATCTTCGTCGCCCGGGTCTTGTCGTGGATGAAGAGGTTCAGTTCGTCGGCATCGAGCGCAAACTCCCTGACGTAGGCCGCAGGATCCTGCTCGACGAGGATGCTGATTGCGGTGAAAAAGTCCTCACGGAGCGCATCTCCGGGGATATGCGTCATCTCGCTGAGTTTTCTGGTGAGGTTTGCCCGGATCGTCTTCTGCTTCTTTGACGCCCCCATCTTCCGCCAGCGCTCTGGCGGCATGATCCGGCCGCCGACACCGCGCCCGCCGGCGGCATCGGCAACACCGATGAGCATGACCGCGTTTGCGTAGCGCCAGAGGGTGTAATACTGCCGCCGGTACGTCCGCCCGATATACTCGTCCGCCCGCGCTATGCTGTCGTAGCCCTTT
>JBAYQF010000147.1:0-4590 GCA_041677325.1 Methanoculleus sp. | reverse complement strand
GCGTCAGGAAATCTCTACGACCAGGAGTTCTACGAGAAGAGAATGATCGTTCTCGGGAAAGGCGACCCGCTTCCCTATCGGCCCGACGATCCGACAAAACCCGTCGATGCACAGATCTGCGTCCTCGACGAGGACGGGGCGTTCCACGAACTGATGTACACGAACACCGAGATCCGGACGGACTCATACCTCGCGGCACTCACGCCGGATGAGGCGTTCGACATCTACGGCTACGAACTTGTCTTCATGCTCTACCGGGCGCTCTATGAGTATGCGGAGAGGGAAGAGGAACTGGCGGCCGCACTCGCGCGGACGCTTGAATATCTCGGTTCCTGAGTGTTTTTCCGGCCTGTGCGAGAAAGGGGCGCCGGGAGGAGAAGGGCTCCTCCCCTCACCGGTCACCGAAGATAGGGAACATTGGTTTGGTGATGTCGCGGCAGGCCCCGAGCGCCGTGAGGGGATACGAGCGCTGGAAGCATTTTCCCTCTGTGTTTTCGTAGGTGACGACCGCTTTTGCCTCCGAGATCATCGATGCCAGGGAAAACCCGAACTCCTCATCCGGGTCGAGCGAGGCGATATCGAACTCGACGTCGAGCGGGACGATGGCGACGTGGATCTTCAGCGCTCGTGCAGTTCCCGTATTGGAGACGATGATCTCCCGCGCATTTTCCGAGAGTTCTGCAGCAACGAACGGGAAATTGCCGGTCTCTTCCATGATGTGGAGGCTCATCATGGCGACGATCACAAAGACCAGCGCGATGAGGGCGAAGAACGGCTCGATGAGGAAAAGCCCAAGCACTGCGAGGCCACCCACCACCAGAACGATCTTCTGGTTCTTATCCATGGTTACGGGTTGGTCTGTCGGGAATTATAAGGGTAGGTTTTTGTACGGAGCGCCGCTGCATCTACCGCACGGAAGGGCAACACGACCATATACCGTCATGGCGAAGTACTACAGAGAGACAGTATGCTTGAGTTGAAGTTCGTTCGTGCGCACCCCGATATCGTCCGGGCAGACCTCACAAGGAGAGGAGATGCCGGGAAACTGGCCTGGGTCGACGAGGTGCTGGAGATGGACCGGAGAGCACGGGAACTCACCGTTGCGATCGGGGATCTGCGCAACCGGAGAAACATTATATCCCGCGAGATCAGCCAGGCGAGGAAGGCCGGGAACGATACTGCGGATCTCTTAGTCGAGGCCGCAGGCCTTCCGGAGCGGATCAAGGAGGCGGAGGCGGAGCGAGAGGCGCTCACCGAAGCAGTGACATACCGCCTGATGCGGCTCCCGAACATCCTCCACGAGAGCGTGCCCATCGGCAAGGACGATACCGAGAACGTCGAGATCAAGCGCTGGGGCGAACCGCTCGTCCCTGCGTTCGACCTGGAAAATCACGGCGCGCTTGCCGTCGAACACGGTTGGGCGGACTTTGAGCGCGCGGCAAAGATTGCCGGAGCCGGGTTCTACTTCCTGAAGGGCAGGCTTGCTCTCCTCGATATGGCGCTCCAGCGGTTCGCAATGGATCTTCTCGTCGAGCGCGGCTACACCCCGATCATCCCGCCCTACATGATGAACCGGGCCGCATACGAAGGCGTGACGGATCTCGGCGACTTCGAGAACGTCATGTACAAGATCGAGGATGAGGACGAGTACCTGATCGCGACGAGCGAGCACCCGATGGCCGCGATGTACAGCGGCGAGATCTTCGAGGAGAAAGATCTCCCGCTCCGGCTGGCGGGACTGAGTCCGTGTTTCCGACGCGAGATAGGCGCACACGGGCTCGATACGAAAGGGCTTTTTCGCGTCCACCAGTTCCACAAGGTGGAGCAGTTCATCTACGCGACGCCTGAGCAGTCCTGGCCTCTCCACGAGGAGCTGCTCGCGAACGCCGAGGAGGTCTTCCAGCGCCTCGGCCTCCCCTACCGGATCGTCTCGATCTGCACGGGGGATATCGGGACGGTCGCCGCGAAGAAGTACGACCTCGAGGTCTGGATGCCGCGTGAGGAGCGCTACCGCGAAGCGGTATCCTGCTCGAACTGCACGGCCTACCAGGCCGTCCGACTGAACATCAAGGTGCGCGATCCGACCGAGTTCACCGAGAAACGCTACCTGCATACCCTGAACAGCACCGCGATCGCGACATCGCGCGCGATCCGGGCGATCCTCGAGAACTACCAGAACGAAGACGGGTCGGTCACGGTTCCGGAGGCGCTCAGGCCGTATCTCTACGGCAAGGAGACGCTGTAGAGAGAGCGGGAGTACAGGCGAGCACTATTTTCAGACGGGGGTAAGACACCTCCGTCTCCCTTACCCCCATATTATGGGATCGTCCTGACGATCCGCTCCCTCGTCACCCTCCCGGCGATGAAACGAGCGAGAGCGAGGAGCAGAAGGCCGGCAACCGCAAGGACGCCCTCTACCGTCGTTGAGAGGCTGGAACCACCCGGCGTGATGCTCTGGAGCGTGAAGATGATGAAGAAGAACCCGAATATGAAGACGAACCCGAGGATCTGGTTCTCCCGCATGCCGAGGGCGAACTGGGCGGCGCCGATGAGGCCGGCCGCAGCGGCGATCCAGACCGGGACGACGAATACGAGGTGGACGAGGAACAGAGGTTCGGTGATTATGGAGACGCCGGTGAAGTTTGAGACCGCCGCAGCACTCACGGCGACGGAGAGGAGCATCATCCCGTAGGCCGGGACGGTGATCCCGGCGACCTTCCCCTCCCAGAGGCGCTGGAGCGAGACGGGGGTGCAGAGGAGCGTCTCGATGGTACCGTCCCGCTTCTCGCGGAGGAATGCGTCGGCGCAGAAGATGTAGCCGAGGAAGATCGCGACCGGGAGGGTGATCGTAGCGATGCCGGCGGTGACGGTCATGGCATCGCCCTCTGCACTTACGGCGATCCCGAGGGTGGACATGACCGGGAACCAGATGGAGAAGATGAACGCGGTTATGAGGACGCTCCGGTTGCTGAGGGCGAGTTTCATCTCGCGCCGGGCGATGACGGCAAACGTGTTCATGCCCCGCCCTCCGTCTGTCCGACATGTTCGAGGTAGATCTCCTCAAGCGACCGTGACGACCGTCTGACCTCTTCGATACGAAACCCGGCGCCGACGAGCGCCGTGACGAGATCGGGTGTCGTGCCCGGGTCGGCGAGGGTGCAGTGGAGGCTGCCGCCCTCCATCTCGCATGCCATGACATACGGAAGTTCGGCGGCGATATCGTGCGCACGGCTGCGCTCGCCCGGACCGGCGAGGGTGATCGTCACGACCGGGCGGCCAGAGGCGTTCGTGAGGTTTGCCACCGAGTCGAACGCCCGGATCCTCCCCCCGGCAAGGATCGCGACCGTCGAGCAGATCCGCTGGACCTCGTCGAGGTGGTGGGAGTTCAGAAAGACGGTCATCTCTTCACGGCGGGAGAGTTCGAGGATGAGGTCGCGGACCATCCTCTGCGCACCGGGGTCGAGGCCGGATGAGGGTTCGTCGAGGAAGACGACCTCGGGCCGGTGGAGGATCGCCCGGGCGATACCGAGTTTTCGTTTCATGCCGGTCGAGAACGTCCCGACCTTCTCGTCACGCCGGTCGGTGAGATCGACGAGCGCAAGAAGGTCGTCGATCCGCTCTCCAGGGTCGTCGACGCCGTAGAGCCCGGCATAGTAAGCGAGGTTGTCCGCGGCGCTCATCCGGTCGGCAAGGCCGTTGTTCTCGAAAAGTACCCCCACCCGCGCCCGTGCGTCGTCGTCGGCGGCGAGATCGCGGCCGAGGACCCTGACTTCGCCGGCACCGGGCGCAAGGAGACCGAGCAGGATCCGGATCGTCGTCGTCTTCCCGGCGCCGTTTGGGCCGAGGTAGCCGAATATCTCGCCGTGCCCGACGGTGAACGAGACGTCGCGGAGGATATCGCGGCCGTCGAACGACCGCGAAAGATCCCGTACCTCGACGGCGTTCACGCTCGCTGCCTCCGCTCGATGCCGGGGCGAATACAGAGGCCAACCGCATGGCCTGGTGAAAGCATACCGATCAGTTTCTGGCCGCCGGGCATCAAACCATCGGTCTGTATGGAAATGGGCATGAGGGGGGCGAGGGTGTATTCCGCGGGGTGGAGGCTACAGGGAGAACTCTATCGGGTAGAGACAGGGGAGGGGAGCGAAACCCCCCACCCCCCATGGCGATACCCCCACGGTCCACTGTACGGAGAGACCCCGGTGAAGAGCCATGCACGGCTGCCCACCTGATATCCCCACGCACTGCCCCCGCCCTGGGGCGGGGGAGGAGCGCGAAGGCCGGGTGGGGTGGGGGTTACAGATAAACCGATCCGGTGTGGGCTATCAGCAGAGCCTCACGGGGTAAAAACCGGGGTGATCGGCCCCTAAGGCGATGCTGCCAGGCACCCCATATCTCCCATCCGTATTCGGCCATCCTCCGCAGAAATGGGAATCATTATGGAGCCAGGGGTGAGAATAACATCATTACAGGCCGAAACGTCCATTTTCTACCCGGACTGGCCGTTTCTGCCGGGAGTTATTACAGTGAAATTCAGTTACGGTATTGACGATCGGCCAGGGGCGGCACCGCTTCTTCTCTTCGGCCTGC
>JBAYQF010000146.1:0-4669 GCA_041677325.1 Methanoculleus sp. | reverse complement strand
CGTCCCGGTCGGTCTCGACCAGGACCCGCACATCCGGCTCACCCGTGATGTGGCCTACAAACTCCGGCTCTTCACGGTCGAGGATCGCGGCGATCACGTCAGCATCCGGTCGAAGAACGCCCCTGAAGAGGCTATCGCGGCCGTGCACCGTGCATTCCCGGGTTCAAAGAAGTATTCCGGTCATGTGGATGTCAGGGGTCTGTCGCGGGATCGGGTAGAGGATGTCGTCCGCCGGATCGAGATTGAGCACGGCGGGTTCGGGTTCTACCTCCCCTCGTCGACCTACCACATCTTCATGCCCGGGCTCCAGGGCGGAAAGATGTCGAGCAGCGTGCCTGAGAGTTTGATCGGGTTCTACGAGTCCGACAGTTCGATCAAAAAGAAGGTCATGGCGGCGATGACCGGCGGGCGGATGACGCTTGAGGAGCAGAAACGGCTCGGGGGAGAACCGGACGCCTGTTCGGTCTATCTCTTAAACCTCTTCCACATGCTCGAGGACGACGGGGAACTCGCCGATCTTCGCCGCCGGTGCGAGGGCGGCGAACTCACCTGCGGGCAGTGCAAAAAAGAGACGCTGGAGCGCGTGCAGGCGTTCCTTCGAGAGTTACGGGACAGGATGGATGCAGTCGAGCATCTTGCCGAGGAAGTGTGACGGTGGAACTGACGCTGAACGAGAAGAGACTCCTGGTTGTTCTGGAGGAGGTGGGGTCGGCCGATGTGGCCGTCCTTGCGGAGAAGATGGATACCCGCCGGGAAGCGGTGGTGCAGTATGCGAACCTCGCCGGGGAGAAAGGGCTTGTGGATGTGGAAAAGCACGTCTCCCGGCGGTATATCCCGACGGAGGAGGGGCGGGCCTACATGGAGAAGGGCCTTCCCGAACGTCAGGTGCTCGAGAGTTTCGAGGGCGAGATCCCGATGCGCGACCTCCAGAGTCATCCGCTCGCTAAGATCGCCATCGGCTGGATGCGTAAAAAGGGCTGGATAGCCATCCGCGACGGGGTCGTGCAGAAGACCGATGCGACCGAGCCGGGAGCTGATGAGGCCGCGTTTGCCCGGCTCGCCGAAGACGGCGCTATCGCAGGCGGCGAAGGGGTCGGTGATCTCGTCAAACGCGGGCTCGCCGTCGAGGAGGAGCGCGTCACCCATACCGTCTCGATCACGCCCCGCGGCCGCGAACTCGTCGCCGGGGGGCTCGACCTCCGGGAAGAGGTGGGGACGCTCACCCGCGAGCAGATCCTCTCCGGTGAGTGGAAGGAGATCCCGCTCCGGCGCTACGACGTGACGAAACTCCCAAAACGTGCTTACCCGGGAAAGACCCATCCCTATCAGCGACTCCTCGATGAGATGCGCCGCATCCTCTTCGATATGGGGTTTGAGGAGATGGCGGGCGGGATCGTCCAGAGTTCGTTCTGGAACTTCGACGCCCTCTTCCAGCCGCAGGATCATCCGGCGCGGGAGATGCAGGACACCTTCTTCCTCGGCGAACGCCGACCGCTCCCGGCGGGATACGAGCGCGTCCGCGATATGCACGAGCACGGCGGCGAGACCTCTTCGACCGGGTGGGGAGGTGTCTGGAGCGCCGCAAAGGCCGAGCAGTGCGTTCTTCGGACGCACACGACGAGCCTCTCGATCCAGCACCTTGCAGGGCACCCGAAGCCGCCGGTGAAGGCGTTCTGCATCGGCCGGGTCTACCGGCGGGAGGCGATCGATCCCACCCACCTCGCGGAGTTCGAGCAGCTTGAAGGGATCGTCATGGACGAAGGGGTGAACTTCCGCCACCTCCTCGGGTTTTTAAAGGAGTTCTACGGCAATATGGGCTTTGAGAAGGTCCGGTTCCGTCCCGGCTACTTCCCCTACACCGAACCCTCCGTTGAGCCGGAGGTTTACGTCGACGGGCTCGGCTGGGTCGAGCTCGGCGGGGCGGGCATCTTCCGTCAGGAAGTGACTGCGCCCTTCGGGATCGAACATCCGGTGCTCGCGTGGGGCCTCGGGATCAGCCGGGTGGCGATGCTTCGGCTGGGGCTCCGGGATCTCCGCCAGCTCTACAAGAGCGATGTCGAGTGGGTCAGGGAGACGCCGACCTACGGCGGGAGGCGGTGAGCATGGCGATCATAACATTACCCTACCGGTACCTGGAGCGATTGACCGGGACCGACCGACAGACGATCATCGACCGCGTTCCGATGATCGGGGCCGACATCGAACGGATCGAGGAAGACCATGTGGACGTCGAGTTCTTCCCCGACCGGCCGGACCTCTACTCGCCTGAGGGTGTTGCCCGGGCGATGCGGGGTTTCCTCGGGCTGGAGGAGGGGTTGCCTGTCTATACCGTCCGCCCCTCCGGCATCACCTTCTCGGTGGACTCCGGCCTTGCGGGCATCCGGCCTCATCTCGCCTCGGCGGTGATCCGGAACGTCGACCTCGACGAAGAGGCGATCGAGAGCCTGATGGCCCTCCAGGAAGCCCTCCACTGGGCGGTCGGGCGCGGACGGGGCAAGGTTGCGATCGGCGTCCACGACCTGGATGCGGTCACGCCGCCCTTCCGCTACATCGCCTCCCCCCGGAGCCGGTCGTTCGTCCCGCTGGACTTCGAGCGGGAGATGACGATGGAGGAGATCCTCACCGACCACCCGAAGGGCCGGGACTACGCCCGCCTGGTGGAGAGTTTCGATAAATTTCCGCTCATCGTCGATGCCGACGATCGGGTGCTCTCGTTCCCGCCGATCATCAACGGCGAGCTGACGAAGGTCACGTCGGCGACGAAGAACATCCTGCTTGACTGCACCGGCACCGATAAGCGTGCGGTGATGATAGCGACAAACATCATCTGCACGGCGCTTGCCGAGGCCGGGGCGACGATCGAGAGCGTCGCCATCGAGGGGGAGGAGGTGCCGACGCTTGCCCCCGCGGAACGTGTTGTCTCGGTCGCGGAATGCGCATCCCTCCTCGGCCTCTCCCTCACGGCCGATGAGATGGTGCGTCTCCTCCGCCGGATGCGCTTTGGTGCCGAGCCCGATGGAGACTCGCGGGTCAGGGTGCTCGTCCCCTGCTACCGCTCGGACATCCTCCACGACTGGGACGTCTTTGAGGATGCGGCGATCGCCTACGGCTTTGAAAACTTCGATGCCGCCCTCCCGGCGACCTCCACGGTCGCAAAAGAGCACCCGACCACCACGATCGCGCGAGCCGTCCGGTCGGTGATGGTGGGCCAGGGATACATCGAGGTGATGCCGTTCACCCTCACGAACGAGCGGGTGCTGTACGCGAACATGCGGCGGGAGCCCGCCCCTGAGACCCTGCACCTGCTCCACCCGATCAGCGAGGAGCAGACGGTGGTCCGGACCGACCTCCTCCCGCTCCTCATGGAGATGCTCCTTGCAAACAAACACCGCGAACTCCCGCAGAGGCTCTTTACGGTGGGCGACGTGGTCGAAGACTGCGTCACCTTCCAGAAGGTCGCAGCGGTGAGCATCCACCCGTCGGCGGACTTCTCGGAAGCCTACGCGGCGGCGGACGTCCTCTGTCGGGAGCTCACGCTCCCCTATACCGTCGTTGAATCGGCCGATCCGGCGTTCCTCGATGGCCGTCGTGGCGACATCGTCGTCGATGGAAGGATAGTTGGAGTGTTCGGGGAGATCCACCCCGCCGTTCTCAGGGCGTTCGACCTCGAGCACCCGGTCGCAGCGCTCGCGCTCGATCTCAGAGCCGTACCGGGATACCCCGCTCCGCCAGGTACTCCTTGACCTCACGGACGGTGAACTCGCCGTAGTGAAAGACGCTTGCCGCAAGGCAGGCGTCGGCTTTTCCTTCTGCAAACCCTTCGTAGAAGTCTTCGAGCGTCCCGACACCGCCGCTCGCGACGACCGGAATCCCGACCGCTTCCGCAACAGCTCTCGTTACCGGGATATCGAACCCCTCCTTCGTCCCGTCGGTCTCCATGCTGGTGAGGAGGATCTCGCCCGCCCCACGCTCTTCAGCCTTTTTTGCCCAAAGAACGGCGTCAAGTCCCGTCCCCCGGTTTCCACCGTGGGTCACGACCTCGTACCAGCACTCTCGCCCGCCGGCAAGAGCGATAGATGTCTTTCCCGGCGCTGCGTCGTAGTTTCGCCGGACATCGACGGCGACGACGATTGCCGGGGTGCCGAACCGTTCCGCTCCGCGTGATATCAGGTTCGGATCCCCGACGGCGCTTGAGTTGATGCTCACCTTATCCGCGCCCGCCCCGAGGATTCGCTCCATATCGGTGATTGTCCGAATGCCGCCGCCGACGGTGAACGGGATGGAGAGTTCGGCCGCCGCCCGCTGCACGACATCGACGATCGTTTCCCGATCCTCTCCGGTCGCGGCGATGTCGAGGAAGACCACCTCGTCCGCACCCTGCTCGTTGTAGCGCCGGGCAAGTTCCACGGGATCGCCTGCGTCCCGTAGATCGGTGAAATGCGTGCCCTTGACCACCCGCCCGTCCTTGAGGTCCAGGCAGGGGATGATCCGCCTTGTCAAAACCATGGGTGTATAATTGGGAGGCGGTGGGAGATGAGGATTTCTCCTGCTCTGCTCGTCCCCGTCACATCCCTCACGTTTAAGTAATCGCGAGCGATACCTTTACAGACAAACCGGAGGATATCCGGGCGGGATAACCGGTCTGGTGGTTTTTATGGAGTCTGGAGAT
>JBAYQF010000145.1:0-4687 GCA_041677325.1 Methanoculleus sp. | reverse complement strand
TGACCGGTGAACGCGACGATCGGTACAGAGTCCATGTAGGCCGTCGCTACCCCGGTTACCAGGTTGCATGCGCCGGGGCCGGAGGTGGCAAGGCATACCCCTACACGACCGCTTGCACGCGCGTAACCGTCGGCCGCGTGCGCCGCTGCCTGCTCATGCCTTACCAGAATGTGCCGGATCGACGAATCGTAGAGTTCATCGTAGATCGGCAACACCGCGCCGCCGGGGTAGCCGAATATGGTGTCCACCCCTTCTCGCTGCAGCGCTTCAATCAGAGTCCTGGCTCCGGTCTTCATGCTCTTCCCTGAGTAATCTGTTCATCCCGGCGATAACTGCTTCGACGCTGGCCATGATGATGTCGGTCCTTGCGCCCCGGGAGGTCACGGTCTTTCCATCCTTGCTGAGCTTCACCGATACGTCGACGAGGGCGTCCGTTCCGCCGGTTATGGCATCGACGCTGTATTCATCGAGCCGCACGCTCCCGACATCCGCAACCGATCGCTGGAGCGCGCGGATCGCCGCATCCACCGGCCCTGTCCCGACTGCGGCGCCGGTGATCTCGTCGCCGTGGACGAGCATCGTCACCGATGCGGTCGGGACCGCGTTGCTCCCCGAGACGATGGTGAACTGGCGAAGTTCGAGACAGGGCGTGAACTCGATCTCCATAACGGTGTCGGCGATCGCCATGATGTCGGCATCGGTTATCCGCATGCCCGTATCCCCGACCTGTTTGATCCGGGCGACGATCTCGGCGAGCTGGGCGGCATCGGGGGCATACCCCATGTCGTGGAGCGCCGCCTCGACCGCCGCCGACCCCGAGTGCTTGCCGAGGACGATCCGGCGTTTCCGCCCGATACGCTCCGGTCGGAGGGGCTCGTAGGTGCTCGCGTCCCGCATCACCCCGTGGGCGTGGATCCCGCTCTCGTGGGTGAAGGCCATCTCGCCGACGATCGGCTTGTTGGTCGCGAGCGGCACCCCGGTCAGCCGGGCGACATGGGTCGAGAGGGGATAGAGTTCCTCTGTCCGGATCCCGGTTTTCTTCCCGTAAAGCACCTCGAGCGCCATCACGAGCTCTTCAAGCCCGGTGTTTCCCGCCCGCTCCCCGAGGCCGTTGACAGTGACGTGGGCACACGTCGCCCCCGCACGGAGGGCGGCGATGGTGTTTGCGAGCGCAAACCCGAGGTCGTCGTGGCAGTGGATCGAGAGCGGGGCGAAGAGGAGCGGCGGTATGACCTCGGCCGCCCGCTCGGGTGTGAGGAGCCCGACGGTATCGCAGAAGCAGAGCCGGTCGGCCCCCCGTTCGACCCCTTCCCGGAAGACCTCCGCAAGGAACGCCTGGTCGGCGCGGGAGGCATCTTCCCCTGAGAGTTCGACGATGAGGCCGCGATCTTTCGCGTACTCGACGGCGTTCCAGGCCATATCGGAGACCTGTTCGCGGGTTTTGCCGAGTTTCTTCGCGATGTGGAGGTCGCTCACCGGGATGACGAGATGGACGGAGTCGGCACCGGCGTCGGCGGCGAGGTCGATGTCCCCGGCAAGCGCCCGGACGTAGGTGCAGCACTCGGCGGCAAGTCCGGCGGCGGCGATGACGCGGATGGACTCGCGCTCTCCTGCGGATGCGGCGGCAGAACCTGCTTCAATCACGTTGACGCCGACGTCGGCAAGGTGCGCTGCGATCTCAAGTTTCTCGGCCGGCGTGAGGGAGACACCCGGTGTCTGTTCGCCGTCCCGTAAGGTGGTGTCAAAAAAGCGGATCGATTCACCAAATAAAACAATCACTCATAGTGGGTTTCACCAGCAGGAAATTGGCGGTGAGGATACTTAAATGTTGGGCATCCGAGGGATCTGGTGCGGAGCAAAAGAGAATGGGGGGTTACGCCGCCGGGGCGCTCTCGTAGAGGAGGGTGATGTAGCGGGCGGAGAAGACGATGAACGCCGGCGTGAGCAGGAAGAGGAGGATCGGCCCGAGAAGCGGGATCAAGAGAAGGGCGAATTGCACGATAGTTACCACGATGCCCATGATGAGAAGAGCGACGAAGCAGCGGATCCACCCGATCCTGCCGATGTGGCGGAGGAGGGTGCCGACCTTGAAGGCCTCGCGCATTCTCCCTGTTCGGGAAAACCTGACCGCCGCAAACGTCGAGAGGATCACGATGATGATGGCGGCAAGGATGAAGATGGCAAAGATGGCAAGTGCTGCAAAGACGGCCAGCTCCGGGGAGAGGAACGGTTCGGGACCGGACCCCGCTGGAGTTATCGTCGACGAGATCGGGATGAAGTAGAGCGCGAAAGGAAGGATCGTGAGGACCATAAGCGGGATCGAGTAGACGACCGTGATGACGATCAACTTGATGCCGTCGATGAAAAGCCTGATCCAGCCTTTAAGTTCCGGGGCGGGTTTCGTGCCGCTCATGACCCGCACCGTGTAGCCGTACATGAACGGAAACAGGATCGTGCTGACGAGCAGGAGGAACCAGCGGGTCCACCTGCCCCAGACAGCATCCTTTGCATAACCGAAGGATTCACTGATTAATCGGACGATAGCCATGTGTATCACCGCATACTTAAATAAAAATCATCCGGAACAGGGATAAACACGCTGTTTTTGTTCCAGAAAAAACGGTATATCCCGGAGGTCGTGGTGAGGATGGGATAGGGGATTATGGATCGGAATGAAGCGTGAACGGGCGGGAAACCAGAGAAAAAAGGGGATTGTCTGGCGGGTTTATACGGAAGCCGGCGCTTTTTCGTAGACCTGAGCCAGGTAGCGGGCGTAGAAGATAGCAAACGCCGCGTTGAGGAAGAGCGCAATGAGCCACCCGAGGAGCGGGATCGCACTGAGGATACCGATCACGAAGACGTAGACCGCCGCGACGATGAGGAGGACGATGACCGCGATGATCCAGGTGCCCCACCCGAGCGCACCTATCTGCGCAAAGATGGCACCGAAGTTGAACGCTTCACCGATGCTGTCAGTGTGGGCGAACCGCAGTGCGGCGAACAGGGCGACGAACGCCAGGATGACCGCAACGATGAGCGCGAGGAAGGCTCCTGCCAGTGCACCGAGGATCGCAGCGCCGACTCCGGCCTCATCGCCCATTCCAATTCCGGCGAGGGCACTGAGGCCGCCGAGAACAAGGAAGACCAGGATTGCCGGGATCATGTAGACCAGCATGATGATGTTCAGTTTCCATCCGTCAACGAAGAGCTTGCCCCACCCGTCAACCTCGGGAGCCGGCGTCTTACCAGCGAGCACCCGGACGATGTAGCCGGAGAGCAGCGGGATCAGGGAGACCGTGAGCATCTGCACGAGCGCCAAGACGGCCAGGATGATCCATTGCATCCACTTTCCGACCAGGGCCTCTTTAGTATACTCAAATGAGTTGGAGATCACACTACCGTAGTCCATAAATGTACCACCTCTGTTAAATTTGAGAATTTCATATATAGGATTGTCGGTCAGGATTCAATCTGTACACCCCCCTTTCTTGAAAAGGGGTGATTTGAAACTGATAAATCGTCTAATTGCGCCCTAGATCCATTTGACCATTGCCGGAGCGGCACAACATATATAAAGCGGAGCTTCTGCAGAAGCATTGCCGGTTATCGCGCCCGCAACGCAGGGGCCTCTCCAATGTTGTCACGAAAAGAAAAGAGGGGTTAGGCCGGCGCCGGAGCGCTCTCATAGATCAGGGTCATGTATCGTGCTGCAAAGATGATCCAGACCGGGTACAGGAAGAGCATGATCAGCCACCCGAGGAGCGGGATCATGGCCAGTATGCTGACGACGATACCGAAGACAATCCCGACGATCCAGAGGATGATGAGGGCGATGATGTAGCTGCCCCAGCCGATCTTCCCGATGTGTCCGATGATTGCGCCGAACGCGAACGCCTGGCCCATGCTCCCCTTCTGTGCGAACCGGATCATACCGATCGCCGCGATGAGTGATATGATGATCGTGACGATGAGCATGATGATGAGTCCGATGCTGAGTGTCCCGAGGGCAGCCAGGGGATCGTTCACCATAGCCGCCGGTATGACGGCTATGAATGCAACGATGAAGACCGGAATAGCATAGATGATCCCGATGATCCAGAGCTTCAGGCCGTCGATAAACGTACCTACCCAGTTCCCGGTCTCGGGAGCCGGCTTTACACCGCTGTAAACACGGACGACATACCCCATGATGAGCGGGAATATGATCGTGCTGATGACAAGCAGGATCCACTGGACCCATTTGCCCCAGACCGCGTCTTTTGCATAGCTGAACGAATCGCTCAGCATGTTTCCATAATCCATAGGTGTCTCACCCACGATTTAGTGTGAGATATGGTGGTATAAATATGTTGTCATAATCGCTCAATCTACAGCCTTCTTTTACTGAAACCAGGCGTTCATTTCGGTACAAATTGGATAGTCTGGTATAAATCAAGCGATTTCGATAAAGAACACCTTCCCGATCCGGGACAGCGCGGTACCGGCAGCTTTTGGAGAGGTTTTCCTCAGACCCAGTACTTCACTAATTTGAGATACCCCAATTGTGTCTCTCCGACCGGAAATCCGCACAAAATCGAAAGATCTATATAGATTGCAGGCTTCCCCTCATGCCTTTTGCCCAAAGGAAGAGGACAACCTGCAGTACGAATAGCCACCTGAAACCGAAAGAATGTTGTGCCTGGGCGGT
>JBAYQF010000144.1:0-4700 GCA_041677325.1 Methanoculleus sp. | reverse complement strand
GAGATCGTCTTTGATGCACTCTTCGCCGATCATCTCAAGAAGAGCGGATCACATGTCACGTTCGCTGTCCGGGGAGCCCCGATACTGAACGATGCAACGATGGAGGATGCTATGGCGCTCGGCCTCGATCGCCGGGTCGACCTGCTCACCCCGACCACGGACGGCATCGCCGAACTCGGACTTAACCGTGACCTTACCCCCCCGGCGCTTACCGATGCTCTCGATCGTGCAACACTCGTCATTGCAAAGGGCATGGCAAACTACGAGTCGCTTTCGGATGACCGCGACCTCCCTCCTGTCGCCTACCTGATGTCGGTCAAATGCGGCCCTATCGGCGCAGATATCGGCATCCCGGTCGGTTCCCGGGTCGCCCTCCTGCGCGAGTGACCCGGCGCGGATGATGGATCTCCCGGGAGAGGAATGCTCCGAAACCACTATGAATATATAAACACTTCCAGGCAATTTTTCCCGAATAACAATCGTTTTTTCAACAAATCACATGATAAAAAACCGCGAATTAATATTTCAGAAGATATATTCGCCCAAATATTCATAGGAAAGAATATATATCCCGCGAGATAGACGTTGGAACGGGGAGAGACTTACCACACCCAGCATTCACCAGTCGTTCAATTCCATCAGCAATCACCACAACACCACCCCAATCACATCTCCAATGATGCAAGGGTTCGGTTTGGGGGTCCTCTGGTGCCCCTTAAACCAGTGCTTGACAGCCACACACGAGTATAACCACCGGGTTACAAAACTTTCGGGTGTGGATCCCCCCATTTTCACCCCGCTTCTGGTTCCATCTCTTCTCTTCAGTTCCAGGATCGTTGAGCAAACCGGTGCAGCGCTCACAGCCTCGTGGAGTCCAGCAGCAAAGAGATAGAGAGGGGTATGGGCGGCGCAAGTGCCCCTCTCAGCCGAAGATCTTACGGGACATCTCAAGTGCCTCGATGGCGGGCATCTTCTTCCCGGTCAGGAATTCGATAGCCGCGCCCCCGCCGGTGGAGATGTGGGTAAACTCGCTCTCAAGGCCGAGCCGCTCGATAGCCACACCGGAGTGCCCGCCGCCCACCACCGAGAACTCCACGGTGGACGCCGCCCTCAGGAGGTCAAAGGTGCCGACGGCAAACTGCTCTTCCTCAAAGAGCCCTGCCGGGCCGTTCACCACGACCGTTCCCGACTCGCTGATCTCGCGCGAGAGGAGGTCGATCGAGTCGCTCCCGATATCGAGCACCTGAGCATCCTCAGGGATGGCATCCACCGGGCACTCGACCCGATCGCCATCTTCGCGGACGGCAACCGAATGCGGCAGGGAGAGGCGGTCGCGGTAGGTCTCAAGAAGGATTCTTGCCTTATCGATCTCGGCCCGGTAGCCGAGGTCGTCGATCAGCCGGGCCGACGGCCGGCCGATATCGTGACCAGCCGCAAGCAGGAAGACGTTTCCGACCACACCGACGGCGATCACGCGATCGGCCGTTCCTCGCGCAAGGACATTCTCCGCAACCGCGAGCGAGTCGTCCACCTTCGTCCCGCCAAGAACGAAGGTGACGGGGCGCGGGGCGCCGGAAAACACCCGGGAGAGGTTCGCAACCTCCTTCTCCATCAGGAGGCCGGCCATCGACGGGAGCACAAGCGGCAACCCCACGATCGAGGGCTGCGACCGGTGCGCCGTACCGAACGCATCGTTGACATACACGTCGGCCATGGCGGCGAGCTTCCTGACGAGAAGGGTCTTCTTCGCCTCTTCGGGTTTGAGGGTCAGGTTCTCCTCGGCGGCAAATCGGAGGTTCTCAAGCATCAGGACATCCCCACGCTTTGCGCTCCGGATCGCATCCCGCGCACACCGCCCGAAGATATCCTCGACGTACGTCACCGGGCGGCCGAGCAGCCGCTCCAGTTTTGCCGCATGCACCTCAAGCGTCGTGAAGTCCTTCTTGCCGGGCCTGCTCTGGTGCGTCAGGATGACAAGCCGCGCATCTTCGAGCGCCTGCACCGTCGGCAGATGCTCCCTGAACCGTTTGTCGTCTAAGATCTGGTTTGAAGAGGGATCGATGGGCGAGTTAAAGTCAACCCGCAACATCACCGTTCCCGTCAACTTACCAGTACCTGCGAGCGTACCGATCTCCACCGGGTATCACCAGTCTCCCCTTTCAGGTGCTTCGTGCCTTAATCTTTTTCAGGCGGAAGAGTTCCTCCCGCTCCATCTCATCGAGACGCATCTTGATGAAATTCCCGGCCTCGGTGAGTTCCGGGATCACCTTGAACTCAAGCGCATTCACGCGCCGTTTGGTACTCTCGATCTCATCAAGCAGTCGCTTCATCGTCGTCTCGATCTCGGCCGCCTCGATGACGGCCTCAAGTAGATCTTCGAACGCCTCCGCGGTCTCGTCGATGACGGCAGAGGTGCCGAGCATCCCGTAGCCACGGTTGAGCACACTCTTCCGGACGGAAGATGCCTGGATCTCCGGGACGACGACACCCATGATGTTCTTGCTCTTTAAGGAGATTGCGGGGATGTCCGCAGCCGAGAAAGCGGCGGCTTTCACCCCGATAGCGCCCTCGACGGTCTCGGCGAGAGCGATCATCTCCATGGCATGCTCATAGCGCTCCAGAAGAGCGCCACGGCTGTCTTTTGCCTGTTGCAGCACCTTGAAGAACTCGAGAATCAGTCCATCGCGCTTCATCTTGAGGATGTTGTAGCCGCGCTCCGAGAGCTTGATCCGCCGTTTGACGTTGATCAGTTCTGACCGGGTCGGCTTGATATCTCGCAGCGCCATGGACACTTACCCCTGGGCCTTCTTACGGTACTTCGGGTGGTACTTCTGGATCAGTTCGCGGTCGATACGGACGAGCTGCTCTTCAGGCAGCGCCGCAAGGAGTTCCCAACCGAGATCGAGCGTCTCCTCGATCGACCGGTCTTCATACAGGCCCTGCCTGACGAACCGGCCCTCAAAGAGATCGGCGAACTCAAGGAACATCCGGTCACGCTCCGAGAGCGCATCTTTCCCGACGATGGCAACCAGACCACGAAGATCGTTACCCTCCGCGTATGCCGCATAGAGCTGGTCGGAGACCTTCTTGTGGTCTTCACGGGTGTGCCCCTCACCGATACCGAGGTTCATCAGACGCGAAAGCGACGGCAGCACGTTGATCGGCGGGTAGATACCCTTCCGGTGCAGTTCACGGTTGACCACGATCTGGCCTTCGGTGATGTAACCGGTCAGGTCGGGGATCGGGTGAGTGATATCATCGCCGGGCATCGTCAGGATCGGGATCTGGGTCACGGAACCCTTGACGCCCTTGATGATACCGGCACGCTCGTAGATACCCGCAAGGTCGGTATACATGTAACCGGGGTAGCCACGCCGGCCGGGCACTTCTTCACGTGCTGCGCCGATCTGACGGAGCGCCTCACAGTAGTTGGTCATGTCCGTCAGGATGACGAGCACGTGGTAACCGAGCTCGAACGCCAGGTACTCGGCGGTCGTGAGCGCAAGACGCGGCGTGATCGTCCGTTCGACGGCTGGATCGTCCGCGAGGTTCAAGAAGACGACCGAGCGCTCGAGAGCGCCGGTCTTCTCGAAGTCGGCCATGAAGTAGTTGGCCTCTTCACGGGTGATACCCATCGCTGCAAAGACCACGGCGAACTCTTCGGTCGAGCCGGGCACCTTTGCCTGCCGGGCGATCTGGAGCGCCACGTCGTTGTGTGGGAGACCCGATGCCGAGAAGATCGGGAGCTTCTGACCACGGACGAGGGTGTTCGTCCCGTCGATCGTCGAGATACCCGTCTGGATGAAATCCTCCGGCGATGAACGAGCGTAGGGGTTGATGGCCGCACCGGTGATCTCGAGCCTTTTTTCGGGCACGATCTCCGGGCCGCCGTCGATAGGCTTACCGCCGCCGGAAAGGATGCGGCCGAGCATGTCTTTGCCCACCGGCATCTTGATCGTCTCGCCGGTGAACCGGATGCCTGAGTCCCGACCGATGCCTGCTGTGGTCTCGAAGACCTGGACGACCACGATCTCGTCGCTCGTGTCCAGCACCTGGCCGCGCTTGACCGTGCCGTCGGCGGTCACGATGTTGACGAGTTCGCTGTAACCGACCGGCTCCGTCTTCTCGACGAAGACCAGCGGCCCTGCGATCTGTGCAACCGTTCTGTATTCCTTCATGGTCACACCGTCCTCATCGCATCAAATTCGGATTCCATCTGCTTCATGATCTTCGCAAGCTCGGGTTCGTAGTCCCTGATGAACTTGATCTGGGGAAGCTCGTTCTTGCTTTTCACGCTGATGACCTGCTGCGGGGTCGCGCCGCCAGTCTGGGCGGTGCGCGCGAGATCGGCGTAGTGCTTGATCGCCTTCATCATGTCGTACTGCTTGGACATTGGGCAGAACGTATCCACCGCATCGTAGGCGTTCTGCTGCAGGAAGATCTCGCGGATCATCCTCGCTACCTCGATGGTGACCTGCTCTTCGTCGGGCAGGGCATCGGAGCCGACCAGCTGGACGATCTCCTGGAGTTCGGACTCCTTCTGAAGGATAGCCATCGCCCAGGCCCGGAGCGGGTTCCACTCGGGCGAGACCTCTTTGTCGTACCACTCGTTGAGTGCGTCGAGGTAGAGCGAGTAGGAGTTCAGCCAGTTGATCGCCGGGAAGTGCCGACGTTGCGAGAGCTTCGCATCAAGCGCCCAG
>JBAYQF010000143.1:0-4716 GCA_041677325.1 Methanoculleus sp. | reverse complement strand
CGGTGCCGGGATCTCCATCGCCCGGTCGCGGATAGTCCGGTACTCCTTCAGCGCGAGATACGCTGCTTTCCGTGACCGTTTCATCCGTTTGTTCTCGAGTTCAGTGATGTATTCCCGGCAGTCAGGAGCCAGTTCCATCATCTCCCTGATCGTCTTTGCCGGGTACTTGCGGTTGATGGCATACGCGACCTCATCCCGGACGGTATCGACGATCAGGTATGCGGTGTGCTCGATCCGGGGGTTGTTCGATGCAAATCCGTGGTAGAAGAGGTTTGTATCCAGGCCGAAGAAGACGGCTTTCTTGAGCTGCCCGTATGACGCAAGCATCGATTCAAACGCGTCCTGATTTGTGTAGTGGGCGATCCCGCTTGAGAACATGCACTCCTGGAGATCGGCGTAGGAGGGGAGTTCCGCGGCAATCGGTTCGTATCCGGCAACCCAGTCCTTGAAGGTCTCGCGGGATGCGGGCAGTTCAAGCGAGAACCCGGCACCTTCAGGGCGTGCGATCAGGATCTCGCCCTCATACAGCGGGTACGAGATGCGTATCTCGTCGAGGCTGTTGATGAGGATCTGCAGTTCCTCATCCCTGACGAGTACATCGTTCATCCCCTCATCTCCGCATCCTCCATGATATCCCGGATCTGCTGGATCTGGTGCGGGATCAGCATGTAGGGCTTTGCCACGTCATCGGTATTCTTCATCGCGAGATAATAGATGTGCCGGATATCGAGTCCTGCAACCGAGACTGCGATGAGCGCCCCCGCAACCGTGACCTTTCTGCCCGAGGTTATGTCGATTGCCACATGGAGCCCCTGATGTATGAGGTCCGTGACAAGCGACCTGATCGTCTGTCCAGCCTGTACGAAGTCCGTTTCAGGCAGGATCTCTGTTCCGATCACGGGGATGAACCCATATTCCTCAGATATGATTCCAATTGCGTCGGAAGCGATCGATGCTTCCCGCGCGTAGGGCTCTTCGGTGACGATGATGACCCGTCTGGGGCGCAACCCCTTCTCACGAAGGACTGCATGGAACGTGTTGATGAGCGCCCATGTTGAGCGTCCGAGAAGTGCTATGTAGGCGTCGTTGGAGGTGGGTGTCACGAGAGCAATCACTGCCTCAAGACTCATCCTGATGCTATATAGGCTTTGTCGGAACAACCCTCCCGGGATCGAGGCTCATAAACGGTATATCCAGGGAGATAACCGACGATTTTCGGGTTGTTGCCTCTCCATCCCGCCCTCGTGGAGTCATACGGTGGTTCTTGTCGAAACATGGCGGCATTTTACTTCTGGAGCCTCAGGAATAAGCCTTTAATGCAGGAGAAACAGGAAAATATCGCGAAATATTTGGCAAATGTTTTATGATCGATATTCCTATAGTGGTATGGTAGAGCGCGAGATTGCCCCGGAGAGATAAACTCATGGAGATACGAAGAGCAGGATTGCAGACACCAGAAGTGATCTGGGGATTGGCCGACCCGGAAAAAGAGAGGAAGATGCGCCAGGACGCCATTGACGACGGTGATCTGATCGAGATCACCCGGATGGGACGGGATCTCGGCATCGTCTTCCCTCTTGCGGTTTCAGCACGGGCCGCACAGAGCATGGTTCCGTTTCCGAATATACCGCAGGAGATCGTTACGGAGAACCTCTGGGATACTCTTCATGCGTTCAGGGCAAAAGCCTGCACGACGACCGGGGAGGAGTTCGAGTTTCAGGTCAGTCTCTACCAGAACGGCCTTGTTCCCACCCTGACTTTCAAGGCCGCGGTCTCCCCGGGGGATGACGGCGAACCGGTCATCACCATCATGCTGCCGGATGAGAACTGGGAGACGATCGGGTGCGGTCACCACCATGGCGCAAGCGATGCAATGCTCACCGTCGACGACGTTGCCTCGACCCTGAACTTCACCCCCGGCCGGATCCGGGAGTTCATCCGGGAGGAGCGGATCCCGGCGGTCAAATGCGGGGGTTCCTGGAGGATCAAGCGTTCGGAACTCGATCGGATCATGAACGAAGGGTTCTGATCGGACTAATTCGAGAGCACGATCACATCTCCCTGAAGACCCCCCTTTCTGCAATCGACCGGTCATACCGCTACACCGATGCCGGGGCATAACCCTTCCAGGGGGTCATGGTCACTGCGGCATCTCATCCGTAACCCGCCGCCCGGCATGTTCCGGCAGTTCGATGCAGGTGCTGCTCGCCCCTCACTCCGGGAGCTAGTATCTGTTCCTGAAACAGATGATATATAAAAACTATTTTTATTCCTGAGGCGCTAAAAACAAACATATTTAATTTTCAGACGTAGAGTCTTCATTATGCGCATCGATGGCCAACGATCATTCCCGGACTGTCCACTTCCCGTTCCGGTAATCGGAGTCCACGATGTAGTAATGGTGTCGGCGGCATCTGCGGGTGAACGTATTTCTGCGTCCGAAAACGGTTATGCGTCTTGTTTCGAACTATATACCCTGATCTGCATAACGTTTGGGATCGTATGTCTTCTCCACCTTCTGCCGGTCGCAATTGCGCCGGGCATGTTGGAGGTTGAATCTGTATGCCCCATCATGGGTTTCATCGGGTTTCTCAGACCCGGGGGCTCTTCTTTTATCCGGCGCTGGTTGGAGAGGAAGAAAGAGGAGAGCGATGGTGAGGCCGATCCTGCATCTCCCGATACTGATCTTTCCACCGGAACACCTTCCGATGAGCTTGAGAGTATCACCGTTCTCCGCCAGCAGGTGGACAGGCTCTCTTTGCCGAAAAAAGAGGACAACGTCTCTTTTCTGGTAGATTCTCCTGTGGTTCTCGTTCCCCGGGATGAGGCAGATGCACCCACCCGATCGGAGGATCTCGAGATTGAAGATTTTGCGGACATCTTTTTCCTTGACGATGAGGACGGCGATATACCCCATGTCCCGGATGAGTCCCTCCCCGATGATAACCCCATACCGTCCCCGGGTTCCTTCAGTGACGACGAACTCATGAAGATGCTCGGGCTCGATGACGGTGATGCCGATCTTGAACCCCCGGGTGAAGAGTCGGTGCCCGTGACTCCTCCCTCTATGGTTAGCGAGGTTGTGGGGTGGGATGATGAGCGCCCGATAGAGTCGCTCATCGCCGATCTCGGCAGTGACGATGCTGATCTCCGTGCATATGCCATCAATGCTATTGCCGGGCGCGGAGTGGATGCTGTGGAACCCCTGATTCGTGCCCTTGCTCATGCGGGTGACGGCGAGCGATGGTGCGTTGCCGAGGCTCTTGCGTTGATCGGTGAGGACTCGATCCCTGCGCTGATTACCGCTCTTGGAGATGTTTCAGGACAGATCGGGGCAGCAGCCACGCTTGTGCGTATCGGCAGCCCTGCTGTACCGCCCCTTATAGCGGCGCTTGCCAGTGATGATGGCGAGGTGCAGTTCGGTGCCCGTTACGCACTCTGTGAGATCGGCAACGAAGCAATCCCCTCTCTTATCGAGGCGTTCGGTGCGTCGGAACGGAGCATCCGGAGATCGGCGGCCTCTATCCTCAGAGAGATCGGATGGGAGGCCACCGATGATGCCGGTGCAATCCGCTACCTCATCGCCGATGAGGCATGGCTTGATGTCGCGGATTACGGTGTGACCGCGATCGAGCCCCTCATCAGCATCCTGAGGTCTCCTGACCGGGGGATGTGGTGGAACGCCGCCCGGACTCTCGGGGAGATCGGCGAGGCCGCGGTCGTTCCCCTGGTTGAACTTCTGCATGAAGCAGGCGATGAAATCCATCCGCTGGCGGCGATGGCGCTCACGGAGATCGGTTCTCCTGCAGTTGAAGCGCTCATCGGACTTCTCTCCATTCCCCCTCTCAGCGGCACAGCGGCGACAGCCCTGGTGAAGATCGGCGAACCGGCGGTGGAAGAATGCATCCACGCCCTGGACTCTGTGGAGGGGAAGGCGGAAGAAGCGCTTCAAAATGTTCTTGTTGCGCTCGGTGAACCGGCGGTGCCCGCTCTGATCCAGTCATTGATCTCAGGCAGGTCCCGCACCCGGTCTCAGGCCGCCGCAGTCCTCGCCCGGATGAACTGGGAACCCTGGAACGATACCGAACAGGCCTGGTACCTGATCGCCCGCGAGGAGTGGGTGGAACTTGCTCGATTGGGGCAATCGGCCGTCGATCCGTTGATCCGGGTGCTCAACGGCGATGATGCCCGCATACGTTGCGAGGCTGCTGCGGCACTCGGCGAGATCGGTGAACCGGCGGCGATAGCCCCCCTTATAGATGCCCTTTCCGATGGTGCTGTCGCCCCGGTGGCGGCGGATGCGCTCGTTACCATAGGGGCTCCGGTCACGGTCCCGGTTCTCGGGCTGCTTGAGGCCAGGGCCGGGGATGTCAGGGAGTATGCCGTCGAGGTCCTGGGCAGGCTCGGGGCGCCTGAAGCGGTTCCGGCTATCATCGAACTTGTCAGGGCCGGTGAAGATCGTCTCCACCGGAAGGCCGTCGACGCCCTGATCGGGATCGGCGCTCCTGCGGCGATCTCTCTCATCCCTCTCCTCGGCGAGGAGGGTGATGGGCAGGCGGGGGCGACCACGGCGCTCATCGGGATCGGTGTGCCGGCACTCGAACCGCTTGTCAGGGCACTCAACGATGAGGCTTCGTCGATCCGCATGGGAGCCGCAAGGGTTCTCAAGAAACTCGGGTGGATTCCCGAACGGGGGGCAGAAGAGATCAGTTACCT
>JBAYQF010000142.1:0-4721 GCA_041677325.1 Methanoculleus sp. | reverse complement strand
CTCGGTCAGGTCTACGGCGGCCGACCGATCCGGTGGGCGGTCGGGATCTACGTCTGGTTCTTCAGGGGTCTTCCCATCCTCGTCCTCCTCTTCCTCTTCTGGTTCGGCATATTTCCAGCGATCGGGCTCGGCCACTTCTCGGCGTTTGTCGTCGGGGCGGTCGTGCTGGGCCTCCGGGGGGCGGCATACCAATCGCAGATCTTCCGGGGGGCCATCCAGTCGATCGGCGAAGGACAGATGATCGCAGCGAGATCACTTGGTATGAGCCGGTTCACCGCCATCCGCTCGGTCATCCTCCCTCAGGCGATGCGGATAGCGCTTCCCGGCTGGTCGAACGAGTACCCCAACATCCTGACCGATTCAGCGGTCTGTTACGCTATCGGGGTCGTGGAACTGCTCACCATCACCGCGAGGATCGTCACGCAGACTCACATCACGATACCGATCTACCTCGCGACGGCGGGGATATTCATCATCCTGAACTACGGGGGCCTCAAACTGCTGCACAGACTTGAGGCGCGGATAGCAATTCCCGGGTTTGGGACCGGAGCGATATAGAAGCATGAACAACAACGAGATTGTGCTGAAAGTCGAGGATATTCACAAGTCCTTCGGGGGTATCGAGGTGCTGCGCGGAGTATCGTTCGATGTCCGGCGCGGCGAAACAAAGGTCTTCATCGGCCCATCAGGGACCGGGAAGAGCACGCTTCTCCGGTGCATCAACCAGCTGACCATACCCGACCGGGGGAAGGTCTGGCTCGACGGGGAGGAGGTCACGAACTCAGGAGCCCGGATCAACCACTTCAGGCAGAAGATCGGGATGGTCTTTCAGAACTTCTTCCTCTTCGACCACCTCACCGCACTCAAGAACGTCGAACTGGCGCTCCTGAAGGTCAGGGGCATGGGCAAAGCGGAAGCGCGCGAGAAGGCACTCACCGAACTCCGGCAGGTCGGGATGGAGGACTGGGCCGACCACTACCCGGCGGAACTCTCGGGCGGCCAGGCCCAGCGGGTATCCATCGCGCGAGCGCTTGCCATGGACCCGGATGTCATCCTCTTCGACGAACCGACCTCTGCGCTCGACCCCGAACTGACGAGGGAGGTGCTCGAGGTCATGAAGAAACTGGCCCGGAACGGTATGACGATGCTCGTCGTCACCCATGAGATGGGGTTTGCCTGCTCGGTTGCAAACGAGGTTCTCTTCATGGAGAACGGCGTGGTCGCCGAGCAGGGATCGCCCGACCTGCTCCTGAACGACCCGCAGTTCACCCGGATGAAGGACTTCATCGGCCGGATCGATTCACGGATGAGTGATTGAGGGGCGGTATGGACCAGACAGTCTTTCTCTTCGATATCCTCCTCCCGGCGCTGCTGCAGGGATTGATCGTGACCCTGCAGCTGATTGTGTGCTCCGCCCCGTTCGGTTTTGCGCTCGGTATCGCTGTTGCGGTGGGAAGACAGTACGGCCACCCTGCCATATCCTGGTTCTGCAAGACGTTTGTCTTCCTGATCAAGGGCACGCCGCTCCTCCTCCTGCTCTTCATACTCTACTTCGGGCTCCCATCGATAGGGATCACGTTCACTGCGTTCACAGCATCGGTGATCGGGTTCATCCTCTGTAACGGCGCGTACAACGCTGAGTACATCCGGGGCGCCCTCATATCGATCAAGGACGGCCAGATGGTCGCGGCAAGATCGCTCGGGATGACCAGGTGGCAGGCGATCAGGAACGTCATACTGCCGCAGGCACTCCGACGGGCGATACCGGGACTCTCAAACGAGTTCATCTACCTGATCAAGTACTCGTCGCTCGCCTACATGCTCACGGTGGTCGAGCTCGCCGGGGCAGGAAAGCAGGTGGCGACGAAGTACTTCCTCTACACGGAATCGTTTGCGGCCGTCGGCATCGTCTACCTCGTGCTGGTCTCGATCACGACCGTCGCCGTCAACATCCTTGAGGAGAAAGTCGCCATTCCAGGGACGGTCAGGGCAACCCCGGCAGCCCAGCTCTAACTCTTTTTTTTCCCGGAGCCGCAGGGTTATGGGACATGGCGGCGCACCCCTACACCATGGAGCATAAGGCAGGATGCCTGATCTGCGGCCGGGATCTCGTATACGGCGAGGAGCCCCATGACCTTTCGTGCGCAGTCTGCGGTGAGGTTGTGAGCACTGCGGTTGCCTGCGAGGCCGGGCACTTCGTCTGCGATCGATGCCACGGCCGGGAAGCGCTCGACCTCGTCGAACGGTTCTGCATCACAACGGAACTCGAGGATCCGCTTGCCATCGCCTGCACCCTTATGCGGCATCCGGCGGTGAGGATGCACGGGCCGGAGCACCACTTCCTCGTGCCCGCATGCCTCATCGCTGCATACTGCAACCACCGGGGGGAACCGGGGAGAAAAGGAGAACTCCTTGAGCGCGCCCGCACACGGGCGGGGGTGGTTCCGGGGGGAGCCTGCGGAACCCACGGCACCTGCGGAGCGGCGGTCGGCACCGGTATCTTCATGAGCCTGATCACCGGGTCAACACCCTTGAAGAAGCAGGAGTGGTCGCTTGCAAACCAGATGACCGCGCGCAGTCTGATGACGATAGCCCGGCACGGCGGCCCCCGGTGCTGCAAACGCAACTCGTGGCTTGCTATCCGCACCGCGATCACGTTTCTTCTCGAACGGCTCGGGGTGGAGCTCCCGGTAGAGGGAGTGGTACGGTGTGAATTCAGTGATATCAACCGCGAATGTCTGCGGGAAGGGTGCCCCTTCCACACCGGTTACCGGACCGGGTGACCCAGAGCCCGGAGAACGGTTACGATGACAAGATAGCCGGCGACGGTTCCAGCAAGCGTCGCAGCGACGGCGATGAGGCCGTCACCCCCGTGCATGCGGCTCCACCATCCCACCGAACTGCCGATGAGAAACGAGACGAAGATGATGAGGATCTCCTGTTTATCCAGCGCTGCCATAATCCAGGAGATATCGGTCTTCTCCTGCCATATCATTTGCCCCTGCCAGAACAGCAGGATTATAGCAGGCTGGAATCACCTACATAATAGAGATGTTCGTCGCCTGCCACCTCTTCCTCGGCCTGATCCTTGGCCTTGCGTTCGCCAGATACTTTGACGATCGACGGTTCATCGGTCTCACCGCTCTCGGGGCTATCCTCCCCGACCTGATCGACAAACCGATCGGTCACATTCTTCTTGTCGATACGCTCGATTCCGGACGGTTGTTCGGGCATGGGCTGCTCTTCCTTGTGCTCATCGCGGTTGCAGGCGTTTATCTATACTGGAGACGGGAATCTTTTGCACTCCTCGTTGTTGCGGCGGGAGTCCTTTCCCATCAGGTCCTCGATGCGATGTGGGCGATGCCCGTCACCTGGTACTTCCCATTCCTTGGCCCATACGAGCCGCATGAGTTTACCGACTACTTCGGCGGGGCCATACTCGCTGAGTTCTCTTCACTCTCCGAATGGATATTCCTCATAGCATCGGTCGGGATCATCCTTGCCGCCTTTCGGGACTACAGCCCTGATATCTCCCGGCTCACCACGACACTCATCCGCATCTCCATCCCGCTCCTTGGAGTTCTTGCCCTCGCCTCCGTCTACGCCTGGGTGGCCGGCAGCCCGGGGGGCATCCTTATGGTCGGAGCGAAGTCGGAAGATTATCTTTTGCTTGCGGCGGTGGCGACGATCGGGGTTGCCGGGACGATACGATACCGGGACGACCTGCACACCGGATAGAATCATCAATCCAGCCAGGTGATCGTGGTGATGCTGCCCGGCACCGTCCTCTCCACCCGGAGCGCCTGCCTGCCCGCCGGTTTAATCTCGACCGTGAACGTCCGGTACGCCATGCAATCCGACCTGCCGGCCGGTGAGATGTTCAGTATATACTGCTCTCCTGCTTCGAGAAGGTGATTGGAGTCGGCGTTCAGCCGTTTCTGGACACTCCAATACCCGATCTCCGGGGTAACGTCGAAGAGAGGCCTGTTTTGCAAGATGTCCTCCTTATGCGTGGAGCCGATCAGGCGGACGGATACTGATGTGATATCGATAGGATCGCTGCCTGCGATGAGGCTGACCGGAACGATGATGGAGTCTATCCTTCCCGGGTTGTTGCTGATCCCGTATACGCCGCCGGTCACGAGGAGGCCTGATCCCGCCTCCTGGATGCCCTGGTGGACGGTGGACCGGCTCTCTTCAGAAAAGAGGATACCCGCCCCCAGGACAACATATGCAAAGACGGCCGCAACTATGACAAATGCGATGAGCACGATCGCAGCCTCAAGCCCGGTGAACCCGGCATCAGAAGAGCTCGACGTAGACATTCTTTCCGATACCCGCGGGAACGGTTCTGGTCAGCGCAACGGTCTCTCCTCCTGCAGCGCTTACCTGAAGGGTGAACGTATCTCCCCGCCCGATACCTGCATCTCGCGTATTCAGTTTCACGGTGACAATCTCGCCCGCCTCAAGGAGGGGGCCGCCATCCTCCGGATAGCGCCAGGTGACGGATACGCGGGAGTCGCCGGGGGAAAACGTGATGAGGTCGTTCTTCGTAGCGATGGTATAGGTCACGCGTTTCAGGTCAATGGCGGCGAGATCGGTTGCGGTCTCGAGATCGAACTCCATAGATTCGACGAGACCACGGTTGTTGTCCAGTTTTGCGATGACCGACTGCCCGGGGCGGAGGGCGGATCCCGCCTCACCAAGAGCGGTATGCATCG
>JBAYQF010000141.1:0-4742 GCA_041677325.1 Methanoculleus sp. | reverse complement strand
GCAAACGTAAGATACCAGTCGGCGTGATCGGGGATCATCATCTCCGGGATGAGGTAGTAGTCGGCGGAGGCAAGAACATCGGCAGGCTTGCCGTTCTCGGTGATCTTCTTGACGCAGTCGATGCTGCCCGCGGGCTCAAGGAGCACCGTGGTGCCGGGGTGCTTGGCCTCAAACTCTGCCTTTACCTTCTCAAATGGTCCGGTCAGGCTTCCGGCATGGAAGATCTTGACCTGGATGTTCTCGGCGGGAGCCGTCGGTGTAGGGGTCACAGCCGGATCTTCGGTTGTACCCATGCAGCCGCAGATCAGGACTGCGGCAGCGACCATGAGGCCGATAAAAGCCAGTAAATGGGTTTGCTTCATTGGTTAACTTTTAATGGTGTCCAGGTGATAAATCTACCCATTCCGGCAAAGGTAAAATAAGAACTATTTACACCCCTTTAAGGTAAAGCACCTTTATTTACCCACCGTTTTTTTGCAGGATGAGGTGGACTGCTTTTGCCTGGAGGGAGACCCAGATCTCCATCCCGGGAGAGAGGGCGAGAGCATCCGCCCTCCTCGCCGTCATGAGCGCAACGAGATCGCACCCGCAACGGACGGTCACGTTCACGAACGGTGCAGCTGGCTCAACGCGGACGACCTTCGCCGGGAACCGGTTTTCCGCCTCCTCGTGCTCCGGCTCCCTTCGGTGCAGGGAGATGTCCTCGCCGCGGATGACCATCTCAACGTCATCAGCGGGCGGCAGGGTCGCCGAGAGAAACTTCCTTCCTCCCACCTCCACGACCGTGAACCCCGCCATCCGCGAGACCACCCGCCCGGGGATGATGTTCTGGACACCCACGAACCGGGCAATCTCCCTATCCCTCGGTGAGCGGAAGACCTCGCCCGACGCCCCGGTCTGGGCGATCGTGCCGTCGACCATCACCGCGATCCGGTGGGCAAGCCGCTGGCCCTGCGAAAGATCGTGGGTGCTTATGAGGACGGTCGTCCCGGTCTCCCGGTTCAGGCCCGCCACAATCCGCTCGATGGTGGCGGTCGAGCCCGGATCCAGGTTTGCGGTCGGCTCATCCAGGAAGAGGATCTTGGGTTCCGTCACAAGCACCCGCGAGAGCGCCACCCTCTGCTGTTCGCCGCCGGAAAGATCGGTCGCCCGACTCTTCATGTAACGTGAGAGCCCGACGGCCTCAAGAGCCTCCTTCACCTTCCGGTCGATCTCGTCGCCGGGAGCGCTGCGATACCGGAGTCCCATCGCGACGTTGTCGTAGACCGATGCGTTGAAGACGATCGGCCGCTGGAAGAGCATCCCCATCCGGCGACGGAGGTCGAGCCAGCGGCCGCGCTCCTTGACCGTATCAATCCCGAAGATCGAGAGATTTCCCTCGTTTGCAGGCTCGATCAGGTCGAGGATCCGGAGAAGCGTACTCTTCCCGGATCCGCTCGGCCCGATGAGCCCGACGATCTCGCCTTCCTCGACCGAGAGGTCGACATCGTGCAGGACCTCGAGATCGCCGTAGTGTTTCCTGATACCGTGTGCCTCGATGATCGTCATCGCATCACCGCCTCTGCACGAGAGATAGGGCGATATTCACGCCGAGCGCCACCGCAAGGAGGATGATCCCGAGCGCGATCGACACGGAGTAGTTCGCCATCGATGTGTTGAGCGCGATCGCCGTGGTGAGGACGCGGGTGGCGCCCCGGATGTTGCCGCCGACGATCATCACCGTCCCGACTTCGGATATCGCCCGCCCGAAACCAAGAAGGACGCTCGACATGACCGCGAACCGGGACTCCACGATGATGGTCGTGATCGTCTGGAACCGGCTTGCGCCGAGCGCGGTGATCGTGTAGCGTTTGTCGCGGTCGATCCCGGAGAGAGCCGAGACCGTCAACCCCATCAGGAGAGGTATGATGAGGACGGTCTGGGTGGCGATCATACCGCCCGGGGTATAGAGGAGGCGGAGGAACCCGAACGGGCCGATGTTTGAGAGGAGGAGGAACATGATCAGGCCCACGATGACGGTTGGGAGCGCATACAGCGTCTGGAGTGTCGAGACGACCGCGTGTTTTCCTCGAAACTCATAAAAGTAGATGAGCGCGCCGATGGGAAGCGCGATGAGCGCGGCGAAGAAGGTGGCGGTGAGGGAGACGTAGAGCGACCGGATGGTGATCTCGACAACCTGGGGGTCGAGGGAGATGATGAGCCTGATGGCCTCAATGAACCCTTCGAGGATAGGGTTTCCATTCACCATGCGGTCTCACTCCCCCCCATCTCTCAGTACGGCTTTACGCGGGCGTCGGCACAGGTTCCGCACAGGTGCAGTTGAACGGCGGCCCGGTGCATTCGGGTGCGTAGAGGGGTATAAAGAGCGGTTTACCGAACTCGGCCTCTCCAAATTCGCCGATCAGCTGCTTCCCCTCATCGGATATGAGCCAGTTGATGAAGTCCACGGCTCCTTTCGCGTTCACATCCGGATGCTTCTCAGGGTTGACCTCGATTGCGCTGTAGCGGTTCATGAGTTCGGTGCTCTCGCTGATGATCGGCACCAGGGTGAGCCGGTTCGCAAACGAAAGGTACGTCCCTTCGTCGGTGAGGGTGTAGGCCTTCTTCTCGTCGGCGAGGATCAGGGTGTCGCCCATGCCCTTGCCGGCATCGACGTACCAGGCTCCGGCGTTCAGGATGTCTTTGTCGTAGTCATAGCCTGCCTCTTTCCAGAGCGCTTTTTCCTGATTGTGCGTACCGGAGTTGTCGCCGCGGGAGACGAAGGCCACGCCCGGCGTGTTGTTCTCACCAGCGACGGCGATCGCCTCAAAAGCATCCACCGCGCCCATGCCCTTGATCCCTGCCGGGTCAGCCTCCGGCCCTACGATGATGAAGTAGTTGTAGGCGATACAGCGCGGGTTGATGCCGTAGCCTTCGTCCTCAAACTGCTTCTCAAGTGCCGGCGAATGGACGAGGACGAGATCGACGTCCCCACGCCGTGCGGTGTCGAGGGATTGCCCCGTCCCCTGGGCGATGAACTGGAGATCCATCCCGGTCTGACCTTCGTAGACCCGTTCGAGTTCCGCGAGGAGTCCGGTGTTCTCTAAACTCGTCGTGGTGGCGATCTTGAGCACGCTTGCTCCGCCGCCGGGGGTGCCCGGCGTCTCATTCTCTTCAGGCGCCGTCCCGGTGCATCCCGCACAGGCGGCGAAGATAAGCAGGATCACGGTAGTGGCCGCCATCAGAAAAGTCGTATTCGTCGTCATACCAGCGCGTCAGGATGATCGGCCCGGGGTAAATAGTTAACGGTTCCTGGAAGTCAACCATCAGTCACAATCGCCCCCGGGCACCTCTCCTGCCGGGAACCTCCGGGCGGGGATGGCATCTCCGCCGCCTGCCATCTCCCCCATCCGGCGGCGGATTCTATCATCCTATCTCATGCCGTCGCGCTTTCCTCCCCGGAACAGGTTGTGCAGTTGAACGGCGGTTCAGTGCACTCCGGTGCGTAGAGCGGGGTGAAGAGCGGCTGGCCGAACTCTTCGACGCCGAACTCCCCGATGAACTCCTTGGTCTCGTCTGAGACGAGCCAGTCAATGAACTGGTTTGCTTCATCGATGTTGACACCCGGGTTCATCTCAGGGTTGACCGCGATCGCGCTGTAGCGGTTCATGAGCTGGTCGCCCTCGGTGACGAGCTGTATGAGGTTGAGGTCGCTCTTGAAGGCAAGGTAGGTCCCGATGTCGGTGAGGGTGTAGGCCTCCTTCTGGTTTGCGATGGTCAGGGTCTCACCCATACCGCTCCCAGTCTCGACGTACCAGTCGCCGGAATCCTGGATATCTTCCGCGTAGTCGTGGCCGGCCGTCTTCCAGATCTGCTGCTCCCGGTTGTGTGTTCCGGAGTCGTCACCGCGGGAGACGAATGCCACACCCGTTGTGTCGTTCGTGCCGGCGATGTAGATAGCCTCGAAAGCATCCTCGGGTGTCATGCCCTGGATCCCTGCCGGGTCGGTCTCCGGCCCGACGATCAGGAAGTTGTTGTAGGCAAAGCAGTGCGGGTTGATGCCGTAACCTTCGTCCTCGAACTCCTCCTCAAGCCCCGGCGAGTGGACAAGGACGAGATCGACGTCCCCGCGCCGCGCGGTATCAAGTGCCTGGCCGGTGCCCTGGGCGGTGATCTGGATGTCCACACCGGAGGTGTTCTCATACATATCCTCAAGTGCGTCGAGAAGGCCGGTATCGTAGAGGCTCGTCGTCGTCGCTATCCGGAGCACATCCGGATCTGCCGCTTCCTGCGCTGCGGCGGAGGCAACGCCTGCAGCGAGCAATAGTACCATGATGCCGAGTAGAGGCATCCACATCCTTCGTGCCATGCGGCCGGGTGGTCAGGCGGCAATATATTTAATTATTTTTATAATATTAAACTAATGTTTGACGGTAAGCTATCTTGCTGATCCACCCCTCCAACGGAACCGGACCCCGAAACCTTAACGCCTCAGCCCGCCGACTTTCTTCCTCATGTGGCAGGCGCTGGATATCGAGACCTGGATCGCGGGACGGCGGTCGGACCTCGACCGGGTGAAGGGGCCGGTCTCCGAGATCATCGGGAGGGTGCGCTCAGAGGGTGACGCCGCCCTCATCGACCTGACGAAGAAGTTCGACGGGATCGATCTGGCTGAGTTCGCCGTCACCGAGGAGGAGCGGGAGGCGGCCTACGACGAGGTGGACCCGCAGCTGGTCGCGAGCCTCGTGGAGGCGGAAGAGCGG
>JBAYQF010000140.1:0-4788 GCA_041677325.1 Methanoculleus sp. | reverse complement strand
TACCCCGGGGGGCAGCCGTGCCCGGTTCTCCTCAGGGGACTCGCCGTACACTGGACCGTGGGAGTATCGCCATTGGGGGTGGGGCCGACGGAGAGGGGGGCTTTGCTCCCCTCCCCTGTCTCTGTCGCGGGAAGGTCTCCCTCTCTACTCCGTAAGTCTCTGTTGACAGCCCCCACCCCACCCGCCCACAAGGGGCAGGGGCAGTTATAGTGATATCCGGTGAGCAGCCGTGCCCGGTTCTTTTCCAGAGTATCCTTGTGCTTTGCGAAATGGTTTGCAAAAGGAGCATCTAAACGACCACCTCGTGTGAGACCAGAGTGCCCGCTCCAGCACGTGCCAAAAATTTCTAAAATAAGATGGCATGATACACTACCTCGCCGGGTACTCCTCTTCGGTGCACCAGACCTCGAAGACCGTATCCTCAGGCTCCATCCGGTCGGCATACGTCTCCGGCGTCGTGCCCTCATCCATCCATATGGTGTCGATCATGTGGTCGCCCGCGATCCGATAGAGGCAGCGGTATCTCCACGGCTCCGCAGGCATCACGTCGCGCTCGTAGATCTGTCCCGCAAGCTCCGCCGAGCAGAACGAGCCGTCCACCGGCTCAAAAAGAACCTCCTCGATGTAACGCTGGATATACCACCGGAGTTCGGAGACGAGGGCAAGAGCGCTCCCGAGCGACGCCGTTCTGATGCGTATACCGTACTCGAGTCGGTCGGGCTGGTAAAAACGAAGGATGCCCCTGCTGGTCTCGGACTTGAGCAGGGTGGCGTAGAGGTCAACCCCCTCCAGCTGAATGAGGAGGACGTTCATCGCAGTATTGTGGGCGGGGGAGGTCGATAAGGTTTCCTCAAGACGGCGTAACAACCGAAAATCGGCGCAGCAGAAAAAACGGCTGGCGGGAGGAGACGGCTCCCACTCAGATATACATGCGGCCGTCCGGCGCCGCAACCTCGCGTTTCACCTTCTTTACCGCCGCGATGAAGTCTTCGTGCTCGACGGCCTCGGCGTCCCGGCGGATCGCCATCATGCCCGCCTCACGGCAGATCGCCTGGAGCTCGGCGCCGGTGGTGTTCTCGGTGGATTCGGAGAGCCCGGAGAGGTCGACGTTTCCCGCAAGCGACATCTTCGCGGTGTGGATCTTCAAGATCTCAAGGCGCGCTCCGGCATCCGGCAGCGGAACCTGGATGATCCGGTCGAACCGGCCGGGGCGCAGAAGCGCCGGATCGAGCATATCGATCCGGTTCGTCGCCGCCATGATCCGGATGTTGCCGCGGTTCCCGAACCCGTCCATCTCAGCGAGGAGCTGCATCAGCGTCCGCTGGACCTCGGCGCTCCCGGAGGTTCCGTCGTTCGTGCGCATGCTCCCGATCGCATCGATCTCGTCGATGAAGACGATCGCCGGAGCGCGCTCCCGGGCGAGGATGAAGAGCTCGCGAACGAGTTGCGCACCCTCCCCGATGTACTTGTGGACGAGTTCGCTCCCGGACATCCTGATGAACCGGGCCTTCGACTGGCGGGCGACCGCCTTTGCGATCAGGGTCTTTCCGGTTCCCGGCGGGCCGTAGAGGAGGATGCCCTTCGGGGGCTCCACACCCACGCGCTCGTAGATCTCTGGTTTCGTGAGCGGATACTCGACCGCTTCCCGGACCTCCTCGATCTCCTCTTTCAGGCCGCCGACCTGCTCGAACGTCACGTTCGGCTGCTCGTCGAGCTCCATGATCCTGACCCTCGCGTCAAAGATATTGCCGATCGTCTTCACGATGGAGAGGGTGTTGTTCACCGCCACCTTCATTCCGGGTTTGAGGGTGCGGTGGAGTTTCTCGTTGACCACGGTGACGTATTCCTGGTTGTTGCCCTGCTGCCGGAGATACACTTCGCCGTTCTCGAGTACATCGACCACAGCGGCAACAAACAGCGGCACCCGCTTTAACTGGGCGTTCTCTTTCCGAAGCTGCAGGAGCTCCTTTTCCAGCAACTCGTTCTTGAGTTTGTAGTCCAGGATCTGTGCTTTCAGCTCCTGGATCTGGAGAGTGAGCATGTCGTGCTCGCTCCCGGGAGTGCTGCCAATCGTTTCGTCCATGTCACTCATATAGTTGATACTCTAACCACATTATAATGTGGTTGGAGTGAACATGCAGGGCAGAAGCATATCCAGGGGTATCGGAACCGGAGAACTCCTCGTTTCGTCCGAACCCATATCGTTCCTCTCCGGTGTCGACCCGGAGACCGGTATCGTCGTCGAGCGCGGTCATCCGCTCGAAGGCCAATCCATCGCCGGGCGGGTCCTGGCCTTCCCGTACGGGAAAGGCTCGACGGTCGGGTCGTACGTGATCTACGCGTTAAAACAGAACGGGCTTGCTCCCGCCGCGATCATCAATGAGGAAGCCGAAGCGATCATCGCCGTCGGGGCGATCATTGCAGGGATCCCCATGGTCGATCGCCTCCCGCCGGAGTTCTCCGATCTCCCGGCCGGCGCCACCGTGACGGTGAACGGGGATGCGGGCGAGATCTCCGGCGACGGGGACTCGTGAGGCGCCGTGGAGACGCATTACGATATCCTGGGCGTCTCCCCCGACGCCGCGCCCGACGAGATCCGGGCGGCATACCGGAAGCTCGCGAAACAGTATCACCCGGACATGAACCCCGACCCGGACGCGGGCGAGCGGTTCATCGCGATCCAGCAGGCATATGAGACGCTGATCGATCCTGATGCCCGGGCGCGTTACGACCTTGCTCTCCGGGGCGGCGGCGCCGGAGCGCACGACCCGTTCGAGTGGTATCGCCCCGGCGGGCAGGCAGGCAAGATGCGGGGATTCTCGTGGAGCGGGCAGGCGCCGGAGACCCGGATCGGCAAAGTCGGCGTTGTGCTTCTCGTCTTCCTCGGGAGCATCCTGATCGTCGTCATGCTCGCCCTCTCGCTCTTCCTTCGTGCCGTATCCGGCATCAGGCGGCAACAGGGCTCCTGAACCCTTTTTTCCAGGCCGGTATACAGGAGGGAGAGCCGGATCACGGGAAACCTTATCAGGTAAAACCGCCTCTGTGCCGCATAACCATAGCGAGGTGAACGTGATTGTCCGCAGAGAGAGTGAAACGATACCGGTGCAAGTACTGTAACTACGTCTACTCCCCCCTCCGGGGCGAACCCCACCGCGGCATCCCGGCGGGTACCGCGTTTGAGGACGTGCCGGAAGATTACGTCTGCCCGGTCTGCGGTGCGACCGGGAAAGGGCAGATCGGGGCATGGGGGTTCGTGCCCTGGGAACCGACCAGGTATGTCTGCAAGATCTGCGGGTATGTCTACGACAGAGTTCGCGGCGAACCCCTCCGCGGCTACCCGAAAGGCACCGCATTCGAGGATCTGCCGGAAGACTACGTGTGCCCGGTCTGCGGGATGGACCCGCAGATCTCAAGCTTCCACGGCCCGGTCGGAAAATCACAGTTCGACCCGATTCTGGACCTTTAACGGGGAAGGGGAACGATCTCCTCTCTCCCCGAACGCAAACCGTATCGGCCTGCACCGCATGATTGCAGGGGATCCGGCGCTCCCGCATGATCCCGGCTCTTTGCGGCAGCACTCCTTTATGAATTCCTGACTCTCACTATAACCAGAGTCAATCCGTTCACTCAAAGATCGGCCCTTTCAAATACCGGCCGGCGCATCAATGATAGAAAAACACCGGCTGTCTCCGTTGCGAGCAGCCGTCCACGAAAAAACGGCGTTAAATGATCGCGCATCAAACGATCAACGGCAGATGATCTCGGATGGATTTCTTCAGTAATATTCTGGGTCAGGGGAAGAACGCAAACCCTTTGATACAACAGGGGACCTCGCAGTTTGAGGCCGGGAACTACAGCGAAGCGGTGAAAAATTTCGAGAAGGCGCTCAAGATTGAACCTGAAAACAGCTCCGCCCGGCTCTATATGGGGCGGGCGCTCGCCGGCCTCGGTAGAGACGGCGAAGCCGTGGAATGGCTGAGAAAGGCCCTTGAATCGACCCCCGGCGATGCCACGGCACTCCGGGCACTGGGGCACGTCCTCGCCCGTTCAGGCGAGTACGAAGAGGCGGCCGGATGTTTCGCGCAGATCGCCGGAGAGATGCCGGCGGATGCAAACGCCTCGTACTGGCACGGGGAGATGCTTGAGAGGCTCGGCCGGTATGCCGATGCGGCGGCGGCCTATGCACGGGCGCTCGCGGGAGACCCGGAGAATATCGTTCTCCGGGAGAGATGCGGAAGGATGTTCGAGCGGGCCGGCGACTACCGGGAAGCGGCGGCATGTTTTGAGAAGCTCCTCAAGGCGGAGCCCGATAACACCGATATGCTCGCCCGTATCGGGACAGCGCACCTCTACCAGGGCGATTACTCAAAAGCCGTCGGCGCTTTCGACAGGATACTCGATAAAGAGCCGGAGAAGATCGACGCGCTGTACGGCAAGGGCCGGGCGCTCGAGTATCTCGGCCGGTTCCAGGATGCCGCCGACTGTTACGCCCCGGTTGTCGCCGTCGAGCCGGAGAACATCCCCGCCTGGTACCACCGCGGCTCGATGCTCCTCCGCGCCGGAAGATACCCGGAGGCGCTGGAAGCCTTTGAGCAGGTCGTTCTCACCGATCCGGAACATATCCCGGCACGCTACTCCATGGGAATGATATACGACGCCCTCGGCCGCTACGACCGGGCGGTCAAGAGTTTCGACCACATCCTGAAACACGACCAGGGTCAGACCCAGGTATGGTACTCCCGCGGCATGGCGCTCTTCCACCTCGGCCAGTATGCCGAGGCGGTCCGG